>NZ_FOIF01000002.1 GCF_900111575.1 Anaerobranca gottschalkii DSM 13577
GTGTACCAGTTGTCATGCCAATGGCAGTGCTGGGTAGCCAAGTTTGGACGGGATAAGCGCTGAAAGCATCTAAGCGCGAAACCCACCTCAAGATAAGACTTCCCATTCCGTTAAGGAAGTAAGACCCCAGGAAGAATACCTGGTAGATAGGCTAGGAGTGTAAGGGCAGTAATGTCTTAAGCGGACTAGTACTAATCGGTCGAGGACTTGACCAAAAGCTCACTTTTAAGTTTTGTGTGTTTTGTTAATCTAGTGACAATAGCGAGGAGGATACACCGGTTCCCATTCCGAACACCAGAGTTAAGCTCCTCAGCGCCGATGGTACTTGGGGTTACCCCCTGGGAGAGTAGGTCGTCGCTAGGTCATTCCTCAGTAGCTCAGTTGGTCAGAGCAACCGGCTGTTAACCGGTAGGTCGTAGGTTCGAGTCCTACCTGGGGAGCCATTTTAAAAAAATTAACCGTTCGCAAGAACGGTTTTATTTTTTAACTAAATCTATTCCTTATTTTATTTTCAACAAAAACCAGTAGTTGATAAGATAAAGCTGAGCAGATTGCTAACAATATCACACTTGTTATAACTAAATTCATTTGATATGTTTGCCCTCCATAAATAGCTAAATAACCTAGACCAGCCCTTCCAGTTAAAAATTCACCAACGATAACACCTACCCATGATAAGCCTAAATTTACCCTTAAGGCAGAAGCAATAGTAGGGATACTTGCAGGTAACACAACTTTTATAAATGAAGTTAATTTACTGGCTCCAAAGGTTTTTACAAGTTTTAGGTAATTATTATCGACATTTAAAAATCCAGAATAAACAACAATTGTTGTTGTGATAACTGTGATGGATAAAGCCATGGCAATAATACTTTTAAAACCAAGACCAAAAACAATAATAAATAAAGGACCAAGGGCTACTTTAGGTAAACTGTTTAATACAATTAAATATGGATCTAATACTCTGCTTAAAAATTTCCACCACCATAAAAGTATAGCAATAAAAGTACCAATGATTGTTCCTAATATGAAGCTTAATCCTGTTTCCACTCCAGTTACCCTTAAGTGATAAAAAAGCTGACCACTATGATAAAGTTGCATGATAGTTTGGTATACCTTAGAAGGATGACTTGTCAAAAAAGTATTGATATATCCCCTTTGTGCTGCCAACTCCCATAAGAAAATGAAGGAGACTAATAATACTAATTGGGCAAATAATACTAATAGAGCCTCTAATTTAATTTGAAACAAATACTCTCTATGAGCTTCACTTTCAGCTTTCCTTATAATTATTTTTTTAATTTGTAGTAATTTCATGATTTAGTACCTCCCAGATGAGATTAAAATACTTACCAAAGCTAGGTGCTTTCCTACGGCTAAATGGATCTTTATCATCGGATTCTAGTTGGAGAACTATATCTTTCAAGATTGTTCCTGGCCTTTTGGATAAAATAACAACCCTATCACTCATAGATATTGCCTCGGAAATATCGTGGGTAACTAAAATAACCGTTTTATTTCTTTTTCTTAACGTTAAACTAATTTCTTGTTGGGTATTTAATCGAGTTTGATAATCTAAAGCAGAGAAAGGCTCATCTAGGAGTAAAACATCTGGCTCTAAAACTAAAGTTCTGGCTAAGGCAACCCTTTGTCTCATACCTCCTGATAATTGATTAGGGTAATAATTTAAGAAATCTTTTAAACCTAACCCTTCTAATAATTCTAATGCAAGTTCTACTTTTTCCTTAGTTTTTATATTCTTTACCTCAAGACCTAACAAAGCATTGGCTTTAATTGTTCTCCAAGGAAGGAGGAAGTCTTGTTGAAACATGTAACCAGCAGTTTGAAAATTTTTGATAAATGTTCCCGTTGTAGGAAGAATAAGGCCAGCAATGACGGATAGGAGGGTAGATTTTCCACAACCAGATGGACCCACAATGGAAATAAACTCTCCTTCCTTAATCTCTAAATTAATATTTTTTATAGCATCTGTACCACCAGACTTAGTCATAAAAGTTACGGAAAGATCTCTAAGTTGGATAAGGGGTTTTTCTTTATTCATATTAAACCCTCCTTTTTTTCTATATAAATATTCTATGATAAAAGTTTAATAGGGTGCATAAAAAGAAATACAGTATCTATTGTAAAGATAATAGATACTGTGAAAAATGTTTATTTTAAAAAAATATGGAAGGTTCTTTAGTTTAATTTTTTAAAATATATGATATAATTTACTTATCTAATGTTTTTAATAGCTTCATTGGCAAAATCAGTTCTTACAACTTTTTCATAGGGTATTTTTTCAGTTAATTGACCATTAAAAATGGCAATTTCTTGTAAGCGATCTAATGCTTCTGGCCTTAATAAAGGATCTTTACTCCAAGTATCTCCATTTTTATAACGTTCTACTGCACTTACTAATAATTCAAAATCAGTTTCTTGAAAAGATGGACGGATAGCTTCCGCTATTTCCCTAGCACTATGCTTATCAACCCAAATTTGAGCTCGATAAATGGCGTTAGTAAATTTTTGAATTATTTCAGGATTTTCATTTATATATTTTTCAGTGGCGTGATAAACAGTATAGGGAATTTCTCCACCAGCTTCTCCAAAGGATGCTACTACATAGCCTACACCTTGTTTTTCTAACATAGAAGCACCTGGTTCAAATACCTGTAAAAAGTCTCCAATACCATTACTGAAAGCTACAGCTGTAGCTGCTAAGTCGATGTTTTGAATAATTTCTACATCAACATGGGGAATTACACCATTGTGGTATAATACATACTCTTGTACCATTTGAGGAACTCCACCTGGTCTTCCACCAATTATTACTTTCCCCTTTACATCTTCCCATTTAAAGTCAGGCATTGGTTCTCTGGCGATAAAGAAAGAACCATCCCTTTTAGTCAACTGGGCAAAGGCAATAAGTTTTGTATCTGACTGTTCCCTTGCGATGTATAAAGCCGCCTCTGGGCCAAATAAAGCAATATCAGCACTGTTAGATAATAAAGCAGCAGCACCTCTATCTGCTCCCCAGGCCACTGCCAGCTCAACATCTAAACCTTCTTCTTCAAAAAATCCTAAATGTAAAGCTACATATTGTGGGGCATAGAAAATCGAGTGAATTACTTCTGAAACCCTTACCTTTGGTAAAGTTTCTTCTTTAGGTTTACAACCAACAAATAATAGGGATGATATAATAATTATTATGAGAATGGACACAAATTTCTTCATAATCTTACCTCCTTATACTTTATTCTAGTCCATTATATTGCCTTGAATTTTTTTTGTGACATATATCTTAACTAGAGGGTATTATTATTTATTGGAGGTGTTTTGTTTTGAAAATCTCAATTATAGGGTGTGGGAGAGTAGGTTCAACAACTGCATATGCTTTATTGTTAAAGGGGTTAGCAAGGGAAATTGTTTTAGTTGATGTAGATAAGGATAGGGCAAAAGGAGAAGAATTAGACTTATTACACGGAAGTGCCGAAGTAGCTAATGTAAAAATTTCTTCAGGAGATTTTTCGTTGATTTCCCATTCAGATTTCGTTATTATCACTGCTGGAATTCCTCGGAAGCCAGGAGAAACTAGGCTACAATTGGCTGCAAAAAATATAGATATTATTAAGGAAATTGCTGAAAAGGTATTATATTACTCCCCAGAAGCGGTGATTTTGGTAGTTTCAAACCCTGTGGATATTATGACTTATGTAGTACAAAGGGTATTTGGAAATGAGAGGAGAGTAATTGGTTTAGGTAATGTACTGGATCAACTCCGTTTTAGGTCATTACTTGGTAAAGAACTAAATATCCATCCCCAAAATATTGATGCGATGATTATTGGGGAACATGGGGATTCTATGGTAATCTTAGAAAACAGTATTACTATCAATGGTTTACCATTATCTCAGTATAAAACATTAGATGAAGGGGTAATGAAAGATATTTTACATAATACTAGATACGGGGGAGCTCAGGTCATAGCTTTAAAGGGTGGAACTTATTATGCTGTTGCTATTGCGGTATGTCAGGTATTAGAAGCTATAATTTTTGATACCAATAAAATACTACCAGTTTCTTTAGTACAACAATTTGAAGGTAAAGAAGTTCCCTTCAGTCTCCCTACAGTAATCGGTAAAACAGGGGTTATTAGAACTATTGATTTGAATTTAACTCCTAAACAACAACAGGAATTAGCCAATTCAGTATTTGCCATACATTCAATGATAAAGGAGTTAGGGATTTAATGGTAAAAAGTAAGGGAGTATTAAGTATGAAGGTAACTAATTTTTTACTAATTTTATTGATATTGTTAACCAGTGGTTGCACTTCTAATGTTAAATCTCAACAGCCAGAACAGTTAATAGATGGAACTATTGATTTCTTAAAAGGTAAGGAAAATATAGTGTTTTTGTTAAATAGTACAATTATTCTTAATGATAAAATTGCTACAGTAAATTTGAAAGGAGTTCAGTTTAATCCAGAGGGGCAAACATATTATCTCGGTAATACAGCGGGGTACCGCTTGGAATTATATGAAAATCAAGATAAAATATATATTAAAAATCAAGAGAATCAATGGGTTGACATTAAAGAAGCTGGGGTCCCAGAGCTAAAATCTTTTTTATCAACGCCATTAACCCTTTTAAACTATACTAAATATGGAGATTTTAGTTTTTTAGAGAACAAAGTTAGGGTTTCTAGAAAAAGGCAAATAATTTTATCTGGTACCCTTAAGGAAGAAGGGGTAATAGATTTTCTTAAAAACCTTCATCTAGAATCTTTAGAAGACACTAATGAGTATTTGGTGGAAATGTCGTTATATATAAATGAAAAGAAAGGGACCTTAAGTAAAATTGATCTTTTTGTAACTGAGCTTTCCGGGCAATTTTCTTTAGTTACTGAAATAATAATAACTAATTACAATGTAGAAACAGACATTATACCGCCACAATAGGGAGAAGAGGTGTAATAAATGAGGAAAATCACCGTCGCTGATATAGTAAAAGAGTTAGACTTAGTAATTTTTCATGGAGAAGAATATTTAGACCGGGTTATAGGAGTGAAAGATATTAGTCGACCTGGCCTTGTTTTAGCTGGTTATTTTGATTATTATCCTACAGAAAGGATCCAGGTATTAGGAAAAACTGAATTATCTTTTTATGATTCCCTAGATGAAAAAACTCAAGTTTATAGAGCTAATAAGCTATTGGTTGATCCTATACCTTGTGTTATATTATCTAGAAGTTTTCCACCACCAAAGTCTTTACTAGAGGTGGCTAAGTCAAAAAAAATTCCCATTTTAGGTGTTGATCGGGATACTACTCAGTTTATAAGTGTTTTAACAAATTTATTGGATAACTTACTTGCACCTACTAAAACAATCCATGGAGTATTAGTTGATATCTATGGAGTAGGTGTGTTAATTCTAGGAGAAAGTGGTATAGGAAAGAGTGAAACAGCCCTAGAATTAGTCAAAAGGGGACATCGTTTGGTATCTGATGATGCCGTTGAGTTAAAGAAAGTTGCAAAAGATTCAATTATTGGCACAGCTCCAGAGATTTTAAAGCATTTATTGGAAATTAGAGGAGTAGGTTTAATTGATGTAGTTAAACTTTTTGGTATGGGTTCCGTAAGGGGACATAAGGAAATTGATATTGTTGTTAGGTTAGAAGCATGGCAACAAGATAAAGCTTATGAAAGACTAGGTCTAGATAACAAGTATTATGAAATTTTAGGTGTAGATATTCCCCTTATTGAAATACCTGTAGCACCTGGTAGGAATTTAGCTATTATCATGGAAGTTGCTGCAATGAACCACCGATCACTCAAAATGGGTAACAATACACCAGAGGAATTTAATAAGAGATTATTAACCCATCTAAAAGGTAATGGAGAACTATAAAAAAGAAACAAAAAATCTTCCTTTCATTTCTGAAAAGGAAGATTTTTTTTAATTTTTGCAGGAAATAAAAAATATTCATAGAAAATATAAACTATTCAATATAATTTTAATGATTGAAAAATTTCCCGGTTACTTTAATAGAAGGAGGGATTTTATGAGGATCGAAAACCATCCCATAATAAATTTTCAAAGGAGGGGGAAAATTACTTTTTTCTACAATGGTTCCCTTATAGAGGCATATGAAGGAGAGACCATCATGGCAGCTTTACATGCAGCTGGAGTTAAAGCTTTAAATAAAAGTAAGAAACATAATAGGTTTAGAGGGCTTTTTTGCGCTATTGGTAAATGTTCATCATGTTTAATGACTGTAAATGGAATAGAAAATGTCCCCATCTGTGTTACAAAGGCTGAACAAGATATGGTGGTAGAAAGTACTTTAGGGAGTGAATTTAAATGAAAGAGTTAGATGTTTTGGTAATTGGTGGAGGTCCTGCAGGGATTAATGCTGCTCAAACTTTGAGTGATAATGGATTTACAGTTCTATTGGTAGATGAAGGTCATAGGTTAGGGGGACAACTTTTAAAACAAACCCACAAATTTTTTGGTTCTAAAGAACATTTTGCAGGATATAGAGGTATTGATATTCCGGGTAAATTTTCCCTTGAAAAAGTAGAAGTATTATTAAAAAGTACAGTAGTGGGCTTATATAATGATCAAGTTGCTACAATAGTTACAGAAGATAAATTTTATACAAAAGTTAAAGTAAAGGGAATAGTAGTAGCTACAGGGGCTCAAGAAAAGTTTTTACCATTTATAGGTAATGATTTACCTGGTGTTTACGGTGCAGGAGCAGTTCAAACATTAATGAACAGTGAAGGGATTTTACCTGGTAAAAAAGTATTGATGGTTGGGGCAGGTAATATAGGGTTAATTGTTTCTTATCAATTATTACAGGCTGGAGTAGAAGTAGTAGCGGTTTTAGATGCTGCTCCTCAAATAGGTGGTTATTTAGTTCATGCCTCAAAAATAGCAAGGGCAGGGGTGCCAATACTTACAAGTCATACTATAGTTGCTGCATATGGTTTGGATAAAGTAGAGGAAGCTGAAATAGCTGAGCTTGATAAAAACTGGAATATAGTTAAAGGTTCTAATAGAAAAATTGAAGTTGATACCATTTGTCTTTCAGTAGGTTTATCTCCTGTCAATGACCTTCTTTGGCATAGGGGTTGTGAAATGGTATTGATACCTGAGTTAGGAGGATATGTACCAAAACGGAATAAATTTTTAGAAACAACGGTGGAAAACCTTTTTGTTGCCGGAGATGTTTGTGGAGTGGAAGAAGCTAGTTCTGCTATGGTAGAAGGCAAATTGGCTGGGTTAGCTTTATCTAGGAATTTAGGTTGTTTAGGGTTAGAACAAGAAATTGATAAAACCTTAAATAGTTTAGAAATTTTGAGGAAAGGGGAAGTTGGAGAAAAAATACGAAGGGGATTAAGGAAGTTAGGGGGGATTTAAAATGTTGAAAAAAACTGGCATACCAACAGATGAAGAACTTAAAAAAGTTTTTCCTTCAGAAGAGCGAATAAAACAAGGTCCAGTGGCGATATTTGAATGTTTTCAAGAAATTCCGTGTAATCCTTGTGAAAGCTCATGTCCCAAAGGAGCAGTGAAAATAGGGGAGGATATTAATAAAATACCCGTTGTTAACCATGATATTTGTAATGGTTGTACTAATTGTGTAGGTGCTTGTCCTGGATTAGCAATTTTTGTTGTAGAACAAAAAGGGGATAAAGGTAAAGTGACAATACCTTATGAATTTTTACCTTTACCTAAAGAGGGAGAGCTGGTTATAGGTTTAGATAGAAGGGGAGAACCTGTTACAAAATGTAAAGTTATAAAAATAAGAAATAATAGTAAATTAGATCGAACGGCAGTGATAACTTTAGAGGTGGAGAAAGGAAAAGAAAATATTATACGCTTTATTAAAGTAGAGGAGTGATATTTTATGGATGAAAATATCATTATTTGTAGATGTGAAGATGTCACTGTAGGAGAGATCAGAAATCTTTTGAAAATGGGAATCGATACACCGGAAGAAATTAAAAGAATTACTAGATGTGGTATGGGTTCTTGTCAAGGCAGGACTTGTCAAGGGATTCTACAAAATTTGTTGAGTAAAGAGACTGGAAAAGAAATAGAAGAAATTAAGCAACATAAATTACGGCCACCTTGTAAACCGGTATTTTTAGGAGTTTTTGGAGGATTTAAAGATGAAAAATAAGGCTAATGTGGTGATTATAGGCGGAGGGATAATAGGTTGTTCGATAGGTTATTACTTAGCTAAGTATGGAGTAGAAGATATAGTAATTATTGAAAAAGAATATCCGGCGGCAGGATCAACAGGACGTTGTGGAGCCGGTGTAAGACATCAATGGGGCCTTGAAATGAATTGCCTTTTAGCTAAAGATAGTATTAAAGAATTTGAAAGATTACATGAAGAAATACCAACGGAATTTGATATCCAGTTTAAACAAAAAGGTTATTTAATGTTAGCCTATAGTGAAAAGGTAGTGGAGCAATATAAAAAAAATATAGCTTTACAAAGGTCTTTAGGCATTGATGTTCAGTTACTATCTCCTCAAGAAGCTAAAGAAATCGTACCCCATTTAAATACAGATGGCTTATTAGCTGCTACATATTGTCCTAAGGATGGTCATATAAATCCTTTTCTCGCTAACTTAGTATATGCCATTGGAGCCGAAAGGTTGGGAGTTCAAATTTATAAGTATACAGAAGTAGTTGATGTTGAGGTAATAAATGGAAGAGTGACATCTGTGATTACTACAAAAGGAAAGATTAAAACTAATTACCTAATAAATGCTGCTGGCCCTTATGCCCAGTTTATAGCTAAAATGGTAGGTATTGAACTTCCTGTATATTCTGAAAGGCATCAAATTCTTGTAACTCAACCGGTAAAGCAAATACAAGACCCCATGGTAATCTCTTTAGAATATGGTTTTTACTGTCAACAAGTCCCCCATGGCAGTTTTATAATGGGTTTTGGTGACCCTAATGAGTTGAAGGGAACTGATATATCTTCTACTGCTAATTTTTTAGAGGAAATGGCTGAAAAAATAATTCCAGTTCTCCCTGTTTTGAAAAATATTAAAGTGTTAAGACAATGGGCAGGATTATATAATATGACTCCAGATGCCCAACCAATCCTAGGGAATACTGAAGAAGTAGAAAATTTTTATTTAGCTAATGGATTTAGTGGTCATGGCTTTATGATAGCACCAGCGGTAGGGAAGTTAACAGCTAAAATGATTACAGATCAACCATTAGATATCGATATTAAAGTATTAAATCTCAAACGGTTTAAAGAAGGTAAACTGATTAGAGAACCATCTGTAGTATAATTATTTAACACAATCTAGAGGGATAGATTGACTTTTAATGTGATTTTAGGTATAATACCTGGTAAAAAATAAATATTTTAAAAGCTATGAGTAGGAGGAGTAAGTATTACTCTAGTCCAGAGAGGGAAAGGCTGGTGGAAATTTCCCCTAGAAAGGATACTGAAAGTCGCCTACAAGCTGCTTATCTGAATTATAGTAGGGTAAGCCGGTATGTCCGTTATAATATCGAGTGCCGAATTTATTTAATTCGGAATTTAGGTGGTACCGCGGAATTTTACCCTTTCGTCCTAACTGGATGGAAGGGTTTATTTATTTGATTAAAGGAGGAATATTCATGGAAAAAGTATATGACCCTAAATCTTTTGAAGAAAAATGGTATAATATTTGGTCAGAACAAGGGCTTTTTAAGCCATCTGGAGACAAAACTAAAGAAAGTTTCACTATCGTAATTCCACCACCAAATGTAACTGGTGCTCTACACATGGGTCATGCCCTAGATAATACATTACAAGATATCCTAATTCGTTGGAAAAGGATGCAAGGTTATGATACTTTATGGGTACCAGGTACAGATCATGCAGGGATAGCTACACAAATTAAGGTAGAGGAACACCTAAAAAAGGAACAAGATAAAACAAGACATGATTTGGGTAGGGAAAAGTTTTTAGATTTAGTGTGGAAATGGAAAGAAGAATATCATCAAAGGATTACTTCCCAACTAAAAAAACTAGGAGTCTCTTGTGATTGGTCAAGGGAGAGATTTACTCTAGATGAAGGGTGTTCTGAAGCTGTTAAAACAGTGTTTGTTGAGCTATATAAGAGGGGATTAATCTATAGAGGTAAGTACATTATTAATTGGTGTCCCCGCTGTCAAACAGCTTTATCTGATATAGAAGTTGAACATATCGAAAAGCAAGGTAATTTATGGCATATAAAATATCCCGTTGAGAATAGTGATCAATACTTAGTAGTTGCAACAACTAGACCGGAAACCATGTTGGGTGATACTGCTGTGGCAGTAAATCCTAAAGATGAGAGATATAGGGATTTAATTGGAAAAAATGTAATTTTGCCAATTACTAATAGAATAGTACCAATAGTAGCCGATGAATATGTAGATGCTGAATTTGGTACTGGTGCTGTAAAGGTAACACCAGCCCATGACCCCAATGATTATGAAATTGCTAAAAGACATGATTTGCCTTCAATTGTAGTAATTGATGAAAGAGGAATAATGACAGGAGAAGCTTTACATTATCAAGGTATGGATCGTTTCCAATGCCGTAAGGAATTGATAAAAGAATTAGAGGATTTAGGATATTTAATAAAGGTAGAAGACCATCTTCATAGTGTTGGACATTGTGAACGTTGCTCTACTGTTATAGAACCCTATTATTCAGATCAGTGGTTTGTTAAAATGAAACCATTAGCTCAGCCTGCCATTGAAAAAGTTAAATCTGGGGAAATAAAATTTATACCTGAAAGGTTTGCTAAAATATATTTAAATTGGGTAGAAAATGTCAGAGATTGGTGTATATCTAGACAAATCTGGTGGGGACATAGGATACCAGCTTGGTATTGTGAATGTGGAGAGGTAATTGTTGAGCGAGAAACTCTTACCCTTTGTGGTAAATGTGGTGGATCAAACTTAAAACAAGATGAAGATGTATTAGATACATGGTTTAGCTCAGCCCTTTGGCCTTTCTCAACTTTAGGATGGCCGGAAAACACCCCTGATTTTCAACGTTATTTCCCTACATCTGTTTTAGTTACAGGTTATGATATCATATATTTTTGGGTTGCTCGAATGATATTTACTTCCTTAGAATTTACTAAACAAAGACCTTTTGAGTATGTCTATATCCATGGTTTAGTAAGGGATGCCCAAGGGCGAAAAATGAGTAAGTCTTTAGGAAATGGTGTTGATCCATTAGATATAATCGATAAATATGGTACAGATACCCTAAGGTTTACATTGATTACCGGGATAGCCCCAGGAAATGATATTCGCTTTAGTGAAGATAAAGTAGAAAATAGTAGAAACTTTGCAAATAAAATTTGGAATGCAGCTAGGTTTGTTTTGATGAATTTACAGGATTTTAATGTAGAAGATTTGGATATCCAATCAAATTTGGTTTTAGCTGATAAGTGGATTTTAAGTAGATTAAATACAACTATTCAAAATGTAAATAAAGAATTAGAAAGATTTGAGTTAGGTAATGGAGCTAAAGAAGTTTATGATTTTCTATGGAATGAGTTTTGTGATTGGTATATAGAAATAACAAAACCTAGACTATATGGAAATAATATTAAAGATAAAAAAACAGCCCAATCTGTTTTGGTCTATGTTTTAACGGAAACTATGAAATTATTACATCCTTTCATGCCCTTTATTTCAGAAGAAATATACAGCTTTTTACCTACAAAAAAAGGCTATTTAATAACAGAACAATGGCCGGAAGTTGATGAGAGATTAATTAACCCTGAAATAGAAAGGCAATTCTCTTATATTATGGAAATCATTAAAGCAATCAGGAATGTTAAGAGTGAAATGAATGTTGCTTCTAAGAAAGATGTAGAAGCTATAATTGTAACAAAGGATAAAGGGGTTTATAAGGAAATAGTAGATGGTGAAATCTATATTAAGCCTTTAGCTGGCCTTAAGACCCTTATTGTTAAGGAAAGACAAGAAGAAAAAATTCAAAAAGCTGTTACTCAGGTGGTATCAGCGGGAGAAATATTCTTACCATTATCAGGGTTAATAGATTTAGAGCAGGAAATTCAGCGTTTAAACAAAGAAATCAAAAATCTAGACTTTGAAGTAGAAAGAATTCAGAAAAAATTAGAGAATCCTGGTTTTGTCCAAAAAGCTCCCCAAGCTGTTATTGAAAAAGAAAAGGCAAAAATGGAAGAATATATGAGGAAAAGAAGTAAAATAATTGAAAGATTGCAGGAGTTAAAAGAATAAGTATGAAAATGTTAAACTTAATTCAATCCTTAGGAAAATTTGGGATGAATAGTGAAGGCTGTAAGAGGATGCAGCTTTTATGTGAGATGTTAGGAAATCCACAAAGTAATCTTAAGTTTATTCATGTTGGTGGAACCAACGGTAAAGGTTCAACTTGCCACATGTTAGCATCAATATTACAAAAACAAGGTTATAAGGTGGGGGTCTATATTTCCCCTGCCTTATACAAATTTAATGAGAGAATTACTATCAATGGTCAGGAAATAAGTGATGAGGACTTAAACAAATACTATCCTCTGTTTAAAGAAACCCTTAAACATTTCCACAACCATCCATTAGGGTATCCTACGGAATTTGAAGTAGTTACAGCTTTAGCTTTTCTGTATTTTAAAGAGCAGAAAGTGGATTATGTAGTATTAGAAGTAGGTTTAGGGGGAAGGTTTGATGCAACTAATGTAGTTATTCCAATCCTTTCCATTATTACAAATATTGATTTAGATCATACTGAAATTTTAGGGGATACTGTGGAACAAATAGCCTTTGAAAAGGCAGGAATAATTAAAGAAGGTATTCCTTTATGCCTTGGTATTATGGATGAGAAAGCTAAAAATGTCATAGCAGCTATAGCAAAGGGAAAAAATGCACAGATAAACTTAGCTGAAGAAGTTGAAATTCAACTGCTGGATGATACAGTAGAAGGACAAGTTTTTCTGTTTGAAGGGGAAAAGTTTATTTTATCTTTACTAGGTAAACACCAAATAAATAATCTTAAAATAGTATTAAAGGCCATTCAAATCCTAAGGGAATTAAATATTCCTATCTATACCAATTCAGTAAAAGAAGGATTAAGGAATACCAAGTGGCCAGGTAGGTTTGAAATAATAACATTAGAAGGTAAAAAGATTATTTTAGATGTTGCCCATAACCCTAATAGTATGGAAGCTTTAAAAGACAATCTGCTAAATTACTTTCCAAAGGATCATATAACTATGGTTTTAGGTATTTTCAAAGATAAAGATATATCTTCAATGTTAAGACACTTAAAGTCATTAAAGGTTAAATTATACCTTACTAAACCTATTGGTGATAGGGGAATGGATGCAACTGAGTTAGAAAAAATAGTAAAAAAATTTGATTTAGAGATAATAGGTAAAAATAATGATTTATTAGTAGCGTTTAATGAGGCTTTTAAAGTTACTAATAAAATAATCTGTGTATGTGGTTCCTTTAACACAGTAGGGCCAATAAGAAATTACTTATTTAGAAAAGAGTTAGATTAAAACAGAGATAAAGTCTTTTTAAAGGCTGTGGTAATTAAACATTCTAACAAAGTCTCCGTCGAGATTTAAGGCTTCTATCTAAAAGGAAGAAGGGTACCGCTCTAATTCGCCGTCCATGGCTCAATAGAGCTTTCGGAACGTCTTGTTCCTCACCCCTTCTTCCTTTTATCTAATCAGCTCTTAAATCTATCTCCTCGACTTAATCGTATCTTTGTTTAATTACCACAGCTGATGATGACTTTGTCTATAGTTTGTCTTCAGTCTGAGACAAAGTTCTATGATGACTTTGTCTGTTTTTTTTAGAAAACCCTTGCCTATAAAAAACAAAGGATGATATAATTATTTCTTGTTATAATCTACTTTTTTTTGTACAATATACTTAATTGTAAGCTTAAAGGAAGCTTTAAAGGTGGTGGCAAAATGTCTAAGAAAACATCTAATGTTATTTCTATTTCAAAAGGAGCAGATCTTTATTTTGCTAAAGCGAATAAATATTATTTAAAAAATGACATAGATAAAGCCTTAGAATATTATAAAAGGGCAATGGTTATAGAGCCAGATAATAGTATTAACTATTTCAATGTAGCTTCATTATTAGGGGAAATAGGGGAATTTCATGAATCAAATAAAATATTTCGTCAAACTTTAAAAATGAACCCTGAGTTTGCTGAGTGTTGGTTTTATATGGGGATTAACTATGGTCAACTGCAAAAGTACCAAAAATCTAAAATGTGTCTTGAAAAATATTTACAATTGTGTCCTGAAGGTGAACATTCCCAACAAGCAAGGGATATATTAGGTGCCTTTAAAAGCGCTGATTTTACCTTGGATTTCATAGATAAAAGAGATTTACAAAAAATAGAAGAGCTATGTTCAAAGGGTATCGAGTTAGTAGAAAGAGGGGAATATGATAAAGGGGAGAAGTTATTTGAAGAAGCAAAGAAAATAAATTCTAAAGTAACAGCACCTATCAATAATTTAGCATTAACATATTATTATCAAGGTAGTTTACAAAAGGCAATTGCTGAATCTAAATTAGCTTTATCTATTGATCCTACTAACATTTATTCTTTATGTAATATAATTGCTTTTTATAAAGAAGCAAATGATGAAGTAAATCTCAGAGCCATGGTAAAACAATTAGCAACTATAGATATAGAAAATTTAAATACTGAAGAACTAATTAAATTAGCGGTAACTTATGGAAATTTAGGAAAAGACTCAATAGCAGCTTCCTATTTACATTTAATCCTCCAAGAAGAACCTTATAATTTTAAAGCATTATATTACGGAGCTATAGCTGATTTTAATAGGAAAAAATTTAAACTATCTAAAGGAAAATGGATTAGATTAAAGGAAATTGAACCTGGTAATCCTTTTACATCTTATTATACTAACTTAATTGATAAGATTATTGCAAAAGAAAAAGAATTTAGTAGACTTTCTTATCAAATAAAAGTTCCTTATAACTCCCTTCTTGAAATAGTAAAGATACTTTCTTCTTCTGATTTAAAGGAAGAAGTAAATCAATATCGGGAAGATTATTCATTATTGGATTCTATGATTTGGGTTTTAAATAAAGGTGATAATTGTTTAAAAGAACCTTTGATTAACTTAATGCTAAGTTTAAAAGATGGTAAATACTTAGCTGCAGTAGTTGATTTTTGTTATGACATTCAACAAAACTATCATCTAAGAAATTACGCTTTTCAAAAAATACTTAATTTAACTTACAGTTTCTCTTCTTGTGAGTTTTGGAGAAAGGATATTTATGAAAATCAAAGGGAATGGACAGAACCTCAAAGATTAGTATTACAAAAAGCTATAAAACAAATAGAAGTAAAAAATGAATTAGTGTTTATTTATTCAGTTCAAGCTATTTGGAATGATTATATTTTAAAAGAGAAACCGATAATAAGAAATATTGATACTTGGGTAAAGGCTTTAGTAGCATTGGTAGTATCTGAGGTTGGTTGCATAAAAGGAGATCAGGAAATTATCCAAAATATTAACCTTAAAGAAAGAAGTATAAAGGAAAAAATGTTAAAAATTAAAAAAATATTATATGAAATTTAACCTAATTCTATATTAGGTTAAATTTTTTTTTAAAACAACTATTTCGTATTACGAAATTTATGTTATAATTAATATTGAGAATATTAGAGGAGTTGATTAATCTATCATGGGAAATTATTCTCTTACTGAACAGGATATAAAGCATAATATAAGGTGCAATACATTAAATGGTATTTATTCTGTATTAGCACTAAATTTAGTAACTCCCTTTATAGGTATCTTAGCGAAAAATTTAGGAGCAGAGACTTATGAAATAGCTATGTTAAGTTCTTTTCCAGCATTGATATCTGTATTCTCTATGATTCCAGGGGGAATTTTAGTAGATATATTTAAAGAAAAAAAGAAAATTACTGGATTGTTTATCTTTATAACTAGATTTTTCTTTCTACTTTTAGCATTAACCCCTCAATTACCTACTCCTTATAGGGTTAGTGCTCTAATTGTAATTTATGGTATTATGAATTTCCCGGGAAGTATATCAGGAGTTGCCTGGCAGTCCTTTATTGCCACTGCTATCCCAGCAGAAAGAAGGGCTCAAGCCTTTGCTACTAGAAATAAAATTACTTCTATTTGTGGAATGATTATTACCCTTTTAGCTGGGCAAATATTAAGGATATACAAAGGGAGTTCTGAGATTAAAATATATCAATTGTTTTTTATTATTGCCTTTTGTTTTGCCCTTTTAGAAGTTTATTACCATTTAAAAATGAAAGAACCGACCTTTCAAGAAAATTATGTATCTACTGATAAGAATTCTGAAACCTTTATCAATAAGGGGAAACAAGTTTTAACATACAAGCCATTTATTTTATTTAGTCTTTGTTCACTACTGTTTCATTTTGGTTGGCAAATGGGATGGCCTTTATTTACTATTTATCAGATAGATTATTTAGGGGCAGATGGTACATGGATTAGTTATTTATCAGTAGGTAATGGATTAGCAGGTTTTGTTACATATCCTTTATGGAGTAAACTTGTAAATAAAAAAGGAAATAACTATACTGTAATTTTAGCAACATTTGCTATTGCCATGTCTCCATTTCTCTTTGCTATATCTTGGAATCTTTATGTCCTATTAATAGTTAACTTTTTTATGGGTACAGCTGTTGCTGGCATAAGTCTGGTCTTATTTAACCTATTATTAGAGGTAGTACCCAATGAAAACAGAACCCTTTATATTGCATTGTATAATACCATGATAAGTTTATCAGCTATCGCTTCACCAATGGTAGGTGCTTTCGTTTATGAAACCTTTAGTAGTATTTATTTAGCTTTAATTACAGCAGGTACTTTTAGAATGTTAGGTTCATTTACATTTTTTCTGAGATATAAACTTTTAACAAAAAAAGAACAAAAAACAGTTTATAGTAATAATTTTAGTAATTAAATCTATTATAACAGTTTTAATTTTCTAATTTTAGTGTTATTATGTAATTAAGGGAATTGGAGAGGAGGTCATAATGTGTTAAAAAGTAAAGATGTTATAGGGTTACCTGTTATTAACTTAAATGAGGGGAATCAAATCGGCAAGGTCTCAGATTTAATAATTAACCCCACTGAAAAGAAAGTCGTTATATTAGAGTTAAATGAAAAGGTTGGTCTCTTTAAAAAAAGTCAAAGTTCTTTAACACTAGATAAAATAAGTAGCATAGGCTCAGATGCTGTAACGGTAGAAAATTTAGAATTTGATAAAGATATACCTAAAGAATTAGAAAGTTATCGATTTACAAATTTAGTTGGTAGAAATATCATGCTAGAAAATGGTTCTATATTAGGGAAGTTAGGTGAAATTACTTTTTCTTTTCCCAGTGGAGAAATAACTACATTAACAATAAAAGACAATAAAACTAACCTTTTTGGTGAAGAAAAGGGAGAAGTTGAGATGTCTAAAATAAGAACAATTGGAAAAGATGCAATTATTGTCTTTAATCGTTAATTGTGCAAGATTATAATAATCTTGCTATTTTTTTCAAAATCTATAAACCTTATAGTAAAGTCGTTAAATTAGGTTATAATATTCGTAAATATTGTAAAAGTAATATTTAAATTTTATAATGTATTTATCCTCATTTTTGTTTTAAAACAAGTATAATTGAATAAATATTAGTAAATAGAAAAAGGAGTGATTTGATGAGTCATTTACATATAACTGATGATTTACTTCAATGGCAATTAGCTTTATTGGGATATTTAATAACTTTACTTGTTATAGGATATATATTAGTTACTACTAAAAAGGAAGAGTTATTTAACAATATTGCTAAATTAGGTATTATGGCTGCATTGATGTTAATTGTTATGTCAATTCCTTTGGGGATTCCCTTTCATCTTAATTTATCTATCCTTACAGCTTTGATTATAGGTCCTAAACTTGGATTTATTTCAATATTATTGGTTAATATAATTTTAGCTACCTTTGGTCATGGAGGAATAACAGTAGTTGGTTTAAATACCCTGATTATGGGTTCAGAGGTTTTTGTAGGCTATTATTTATTCTCTTTCCTATTAACGAAAGGGATCAAATGGCAATATGCACTTTTCACCACTGTTTTGATAGCATTAATTATTTCTGCCAGTTTAATGGTAACTATAGTAAGGATTGGAGGTATAGAGCCTGCTATAGTTTACCATTCTTGTGATCATGATCATGGGGAACATGTTACAACAGGTGAAGATCTGACTTATAGTAGGTTTGCTATGTTAGTATTAGGTATTGTATTATTTGGATCTATTATTGAAGCTTTAATTATATTGGTTATTGTAAATTACTTTAGAAAAATCAGACCAGATTACTTATTAAAGGGTGGTTTTTAAATGGGATTAGAAGTTATAGATTATTTAGCTACAACAGGAAAAAGTCCTATCCATACAGCCAATACTAGCTATAAAGTCCTTTTTACAATTATTAATATAACATTATTAATTATAACTAAATCCCCCTATTTCCCTTATTTAATATTACTATTATTGTTGATTATCATGTTAATAAACAGGGTTCCTCTTTTTAAGATTATACCTTTTCTTTTTTATCCCATATTTTTTTCGGGATTATTTGTTTTAGGATTAGGACACAATTTTCAAACTGCCTTTTGGGTAATAATTAAGACAGTTGCTATTGCTACATCAATGTTATTATTAGTAGCGACTACACCAATTTATAATTTATTTTCTATATTAAGCAAATTTTTGCCAAAGTTTATTACAGATTCCTTATTTTTCACTTACCGATCCTTTTTTATTTTTCATAAACTAATAAGTAATTTGTTATTAACAATAAAATTAAAGGGTGGTACAGGAAGGTTTTCTGTCTTTAAAAATTTAAAAAATGCCGGTGGTGCTATTGCTATAACATTTATAAAGGCTTTAGATGCCGCTGAAAGGATGAAAGAAGTTTTTTATATTAGAGGTTATCAAATTGGCAATATTAAACTAGAAAAAGAAAAAAAGACAATATGGAATTTATACCCTGTTTTTTTAAGCATTTTTTCTATTGCTTTGTATTTTTTGGTATAAGGGAGGGAGTATATTTGAAATCAATCATTAAAGCAAAGGACACAGTTTTTATTTATCCAGATAAAACTAAAGTAGAATTAAAGGGGGAATTTATAGTAACTAAAGGGGAAAGGACAACAATATTAGGTTGTAATGGTTCTGGTAAAACCACTTTATATAAAGGGATTTTGGGGTTAATGGAAAATGTTGAAGGAGAACTTTTGGTGTTAGGTATAAAACCATATAAAAAGTTTCATACCATCCGTAATAGGATTGGAGTGGTATTGCAAAATACAGATGAACAAATTATCGCACCTACGGTTTATGATGATATTGCTTTAACTTTACGTAATAATAGTATCCCAGAAAATGAAATCAAAGATAGAGTTGATTGGATCTTAACAGAATTAAAGTTAACAGGTTTAGCAAAAAAAGTACCCCATTATTTAAGTGGTGGGGAAAAGAAAAAAGTAATTTTAGCGGGAGCTTTAGTAACTAATCCAGAAGTATTACTTTTAGATGAGCCTTTTACTGGGTTAGATCCCCGTTCCAAATTAAGTATTGTAGATATGATAAACCACTTTTGTTTTGCCCATGGTACCACAATTGTAACTACTACCCATGATATGGAGTTGGTACCTGATATTACTGATGTTACCTATGTTTTTAGTAAAGGAGAAATACTTGCCAAAAGCAAAGGGGTAGAAGTATTCCAAAACTTTCAACTGTTAGATAAAGCTAACTTAGTTCAACCTCAGCTTTACCAATTGTTTACTAGATTAATTGACATGGGATTACCTATTAATTATCCAGATAATGTTGAAGATGGAGCTGAAAAAATTTATACAGCCTATGAAACTAAACCTTCTTATATAAAAAACAAAAATAAAATAGACTATGCTTAAACTAGATTTATCCTTTTATTTAGGATAAATCTCAGTTTGTAGACAAAGTCATTTTTTAAAGGCTGTGGTAATTAAACATTCTAACAAAGTTTTGCGTCGAGATTTAAGGCTTCTATCTAAAAGGAAGAAGGGTACCGCTCTAATTCGCCATCCATGGCTCAATAGAGCTTTCGGAACGTCCTGTTCCTCCCCCCTTCTTCCTTTTATCTAATCAGCTCTTAAATCTATCTCCTCAACTTAATCGTATCTTTGTTTAATTACCACAGCTGATGATGACTTTGTCTATAGTTTGTCTTCAGTCTGAGATTTATCCTTTTAATTAGGGTAAATCTTTTTTCTTTTATTATGTATATTTTTTAATTTACAAAATAAATATTAGATAAGTATTGGAAATGTTTCAATGGAGGAGTCTTAATGAAAAAGTATTTCCTTATATTTGTAGTAATGCTGATGATTTTAGGTTTAACCTATACTCTTGGGGAAAAAATAATCCTTACATTAGTTGGGGGGGATATGTATGTCCCAATAATGCGGGTAAATACTGAAGAAAATAAATTAGCCTTTACCTTTAATGTTACCCATGAAGGAGATATAAGTGAATTACTAAAATTGTTAAAACAATATAATATTAAGAGCACTATTTTCGTAACAGAAAATATGATTTTAGATGATACTCTTGTTGAAAAGATTCTATTAGAAGGACACCAAATTGGTTTATTAGCTTTTACTGATAAGAATATTGAAACTCTAACTATAAATCAGATCGTTGAAGAATTAAAAGATATAACAGAGACATTTCAAAGGATAGGGGGAGAGGAGCTAGAAATTTTACGAACTTTTGAGTACAATTCAACAGTATCTGCAGCTTGTAAAAGTTTAGGAATAAAATATGTTTTGTGGGATGTGGATTCAAATGATGTTAAAGAGATAGGTGTTAATGATATAGTCCAAAGAATAAATTATAATGTTAAGGGTGGTTCAATAGTAGTATTCAATACTAGTTGTAAATATACATTTTCGGCCATTAGAATTCTTTTAGAAAGTCAATTGATAGATGAGTATCAAATAGTTTCACTAAAAGAACTCCTTTATCATGATAACTATTATATTAATGCCTTTGGAGAACAAATTAGAAAGAGGTGAATATAGTGAGAAGGAAAAAGAAAAGACCTTTTGGAAAGATTTTTATCCTTATAGTTGTTACTATTTTACTTACATACGGGATGGGAAGATACTTTGAAGAATTAGTTTTAAAATTTGGTGGTAATAATTCAGAACCAGTTGATACTAATAATAAATTTGAAGTAATCCGGGAAGTTGCTGAAGTCTATATTATTCAAAACGGTGTTTTTACTGTTTCTGAAGGAGCCCAAAACCAATTTGCTAAATTAAAGGCTGCTGGTTTTCACCCGGTTATCGTTGAAGAAGGGAATTATAGATTAATAACAGGTATCTATTTGGATAAGAATTGGGCTTTGTCAGAAGTACAGTTACAAAAAGACTTGGGGTTTGAAAACTATCTTGTCAATATTACCCTACCGGTATTTTCCCTAGAAGTATCCACAGCTAGTGAAAAGAAAGATATAGAAGCAATTTTTACTAGTTTTAATACTATTTTAGATAATACTCAACAATACTTTATTAACAATTTAGTTGTTCCTTTAGAAGATTTAGATTTAAGTTATCAAGGAGATAAAGAAGAAGTACAAAAAATGGTAGAGTTATTAGAATTATATAAAGCTTGGCAAAGGAACCCTAATGACTCTGCCGAAAAAGAATATTTACAATCACTAGTAAAATATTTACGTCAATATAAATAACCCTCTTGCTAAACTACCCTCAGCAAGAGGGTTATTTATGTGAAAATTTAATAAACTCTCAAAGGTATTGATATTGAATATAATCAATGTTATACTTTAGTTAAAAAGTGAAAGAAATCACATTAAAATAAAGTGGGGTAATATAATGAAATTATCGCAAATTATTTCTTTATTAGAAGGAGAAGTTATATTTGGAGAAGAATTATTAAATAAAGAAATTTCTCAAGCATATGGTGCTGATTTATTGAGTGATGTTTTAGCTTATGCTAAAAGTGGTATTCTACTATTAACAGGTTTAGTTAATATTCAAGTTGTCAGAACCGCTGAAATGTTAGATTTAGGTGGAATTGTAGTAGTTAGAGGAAAAAAAGTTGATGAAGGTACAATTGAACTAGCTAAGGAGTGTCAAATTCCCCTTATTAGGACTAACAAAACCATGTTTGAAAGTTGTGGAATATTATACAAAAATGGAATTTTGCCCGTTGAATTGACAAAATCTAATAAGGAGTGATTCCATGGAGAATCATGTGGTATCAGCTAAGGTTTATCCCATGGATTTTAATCGGGCTGGTGAAGGATCCAGTGCAATAAAAAAGGCGTTACAAGTTATAGGGGTTGCTCCAGATATCTTACGTAGAATCTCTATAATTAGTTATGAAGCTGAAATGAACCTTGTTATTCATAGTAATGGAGGAGAAATTTCTTGTATTATTTACCCCGATAAAGTTGAAATTAAAACTACGGACCAAGGTCCTGGTATTGAAAATATAGAATTAGCCATGGAGGAAGGATATTCTACTGCCAGTGATGAAGTAAGGGAAATGGGTTTTGGAGCGGGTTTAGGACTTCCTAATATTAAGCGCTGCTCTGATGAATTACATATTAAATCCCAAGTAGGATTAGGAACTACCTTAACCGCTGTAGTTTATTTGAGGAGGGATTAAAGTGGAGTACTTTCACTCTGTTAGGTTACGGGATACATTATGCAATGGATGTACCCGATGCGTAAAGGTTTGCCCCACTGAAGCTATTAGGGTTAAGGGAAAAGCTGAAATTATAGATGTAAGATGTATTGATTGTGGAGAATGTATTAGGATTTGCCCACAACATGCTAAAACAGGAAAAGTCGATAGTTTAAAGGATTTAGAAAAATATAAATACAATATTGCCTTACCAGACCCAGCTATTTTTGGTCAATTTTCTCACAATATACAGCCACAAAAAATTTTAGGAGCATTTATTGCTATGGGTTTTGATTCAGTTTTCGATGTGGCTATAGCTTGTGATTATGTATCATTGGCAATCAGAAATGTTTTAAAAAATCACAGTGGACCACCTTTTATTTCAGCTTCCTGTCCAGCTGTAATTAGATTAGTCCAAGCACTACACCCTGATTTAATTCCTCATCTAATCCCGGTAGAAGCTCCCTTGGAAATCGCAGGGGGATTGGCATTAGAAGAAGGATTAAAAAAAGGATATAAAAAAGAAGAAATTGGAGTATTTTATATATCTCCGTGCCCTGCCAAAGTTACTGCAGTGAAACAACCAGTAGCACGGGAAAAATCTAATGTTAATGAAGTGTTGTCTATAGTGGATTTATATGGCAATATATTAAAATACATTTCCAGTGACAAAACTAAAGCATTAGAATTAAAAGCTACAGGTTTAGGATATGGTTGGGCCAGAGCAGGGGGAGAAAGTCTAGCAATAAAATGTTCTGATAATGTGGTAATAGATGGTATTGAACAAGTAAATAAAGTATTAAATGAAATAGAAATTGGAAAACTTACAGATGTAGAATATATAGAATGTTGGGCCTGTATTGGAGGATGTGTAGGTGGGCCTATGTTGGTGGAAAACCCCTTTATCGCTAGGGTAAGGGTGAGAAAACTAGCTGAATCTATAGGGGGAGATTTATCCATAGAAAAACTAAAGGAATTTCCACCAGAATATTTTAATTGGCAAATGTCAATGAAGCCAAGGCAGATAATGAAGTATGATGAAGATATTTCTTCTGCTATTGCAAAGGCTAATAAAATACAAAATCTATTAAAATCCTTACCTGGTTTTGATTGTGGTATTTGTGGAGCACCTACTTGCCATGCCCATGTTGAAGATTTTATCCAAGGTAAAATAAGTGGACTATCATGTTTGCTAAATAAAAGGGGGGATAGTAGTGATTCTTAAAGAGGTAATGGAAAAACTAAATTTACAACCAGTTAATATAAAGGATCTCCAATTGGAAGTAGAGACTGGTCTTTGTACCGACCTTTTAAGTTTAGTAATTGGAAATAGTGAAAAGGGTTCTATATGGATAACCCATCAAGGACATATAAATATAGTGGCTGTTGCCCTGTTAGCAGAGCTTTCAGGGGTGATTGTAGTGGGAGAAGTAGAAGAGGGGGCTCAAAGGGCAGCTGTTGAAAAAGGTCTTAACCTCTTTACCACTAATGAAACAGCCTTTGAAGTTGTAGGGAAACTCTACAGCCTAGGAATAAGGGGTAAAAATGTTAAACCTTAAAGGACAATTGCATATTCATTCTGTACTTTCCCCTTGTGCTTCTTTAGAAATGGGACCACAATTGATAGTACAAAAGGCTAAGGAACTAGGTCTAGATTTTATTGGAATAACAGACCATAATAGTACTAAAAATTTAAAAGCTTTTCAAGATGTATGTCGAGCTAATAATATGTATTTTTTGCCAGGAATAGAAGTAGAGACTAAAGAAGAGGTCCATGTACTTTGTTATTTTAATGAACTAGAAAAAGCGGAAGAATTAGGTTTAATAGTTTATCAAAGTCTTCTACCTATACCCAATGATTATGAACTTTTTGGATATCAAGTGATAGTAAATGAAAAAGAAGATATTTTAGGTTATGAAGAAAGATTACTGTTACAAAGGTGTTCATTAAGTATAACAGAATTGGCTAAGATAGTGGAGAAATTACAAGGGGTATGTATTCCAGCCCATATAGACAGGGATAAAAACGGTCTTTTAAAAACACTAGGTTTTATCCCAGAAGAACCCCTTTTCTCGATATTAGAGGTTTCTAAAAACTGTGATATCACAGTTTTTAAAGATAAATATTCTTTGACAAACAAAAATCTATTTAAAGGATGTGATGCACACAATCTGGAAGATCTAGTATTTGAACCAATTAATTTGGTAGTAAAAGGCTTTTCTTTAGAAGAACTTCTACTGGCTTTACAAAACAGAGAAGGTAGAAGTTATTTTCAGTAAAGGAAATGAGAAAGGAGTTGAGATTATGCAACAAATTAACTGTTGTTGTGGTGGAAATCAAAAAGATGAAAAATGGATTAAATTAGAAGAGTTAATTGATGGGTACAAAGGGAAAAAAGGTGCCCTTATCCCTGTTTTACAAAAAGCACAAGATATTTTTGGTTATTTACCTGAAGAAGTTATGGCTGCTATTGCAGATGGATTAGGTATACCTTTAAGTCAAGTATACGGTGTAGCAACTTTTTATGCTCAATTCCACTTAAAACCAAGGGGTAAAAATATCATTAGGGTTTGTTTAGGTACAGCTTGTCACGTTAGAGGTGGACAAAAGATATTTGAAAGGATTCAAAAAGAACTGAATGTAGAAAAAAATGGTACTACAGAAGACTTATTATTTACATTAGAAGGTGTTGCTTGTATTGGTGCCTGTGGCTTAGCCCCAGTAATCATGATCAATGACGATACCCATGGTAGGTTAACCCCAGATGATATTCCTGCAATCTTAGACAAGTACAGAGAGTAAAATGGAAGATTTATCTCAAATTATTTTAGATCTAGCACAGAATTCATTAGGAGCAAATGCTAATAAAATCGAAATTTATATAGCAATAGAATATGCCAATGATTTATTGACAGTAATGATTAAAGATGATGGTCATGGAATGGATGAAGAAATAGTTAAAAAATGTACAGATCCCTTTTATACTACGAGAAAAACTAGAAGTGTCGGGTTAGGTCTATCCCTAACAAAAATGCTATGTGAACAATCTGGTGGTTCTTTTGAAATCAGATCAATAAAAGGACAAGGTACTACTTTAAACTTTAGTTTTAAAATAAGTCATTGGGACAGACCACCGGTTGGAAAACTAGAAGACACCTATTTAGCTTTAATAATTTTAAATCCCTATTGTGAAATAATCTTCTCTCTCAATTCAGATATAAATCCTAATACCTTTATGATTGACTCAAAAGAAATAAAAGAAAATATCGGAGAAGATGGGAATTTTTCTGACCCTTGGGTAGTTAGTTGGTTAAAGGAATACCTTCAAGAAAATATCTACCATCATATAAAGGAGGAATTGCAGTGAGTAAAATTAAAAGTTTAGAAGATCTTCGTAAACTTAGGGAAGAGCAATCTAAGCTATCAACAGCTCGGGAAAGTGATCACCCTACCGTAATAGTTGGGATGGGTACATGTGGTATAGCTGCTGGAGCTAGGGATGTAATGTTAACAATTTTAGAAGAAATTAATAAAAGAAATTTAAAAGTAAATATAACACAAACTGGCTGTATAGGAATGTGTCAACATGAACCCTTAGTTGATGTTGTAATTCCTGGACAAGACCGAATTACCTATGGAAGGGTTACTAAAGATTTAGCTAAAAAAATCGTTGTTGAACACCTGGCCAATGGTAATA
The DNA here is from genome assembly GCF_900111575.1 of Anaerobranca gottschalkii DSM 13577. Classification (NCBI taxonomy): domain Bacteria; kingdom Bacillati; phylum Bacillota; class Clostridia; order Eubacteriales; family Proteinivoracaceae; genus Anaerobranca; species Anaerobranca gottschalkii. The sequence goes on from NZ_FOIF01000002.1 coordinate 26,532, forward strand.
TCTTAAAAGATGCAGTAATAGGTAAAATTGAAAAACAGTAAAGGGGGTTTTTAAATGATACAACGTGGACACATACTGGTTTGTTCTGGTACAGGTTGTGTATCGTCAGGTTGCCTTAAAGTTGTGGAATCACTAACGGAAAATATGGAAAAACATAACATACAAGATGAGTTTAAAGTAATTAAAACTGGTTGTCATGGGTTCTGTGAAATGGGACCAATTGTAATTATATATCCTGAAGGAACTTTTTACTGTAGAGTAACACCAGAAGATACTGCTAAAATTGTAGAAGAACATTTATTAAAAGGAAGAATAGTTAAAGAACTACTTTACACACCACCACAAGGGGAACATAAGATTCCAAGTTATAAAGAAATTGATTTCTATAAAAAGCAGCAAAGGATTGCTTTAAGAAACTGTGGTTATATCAACCCTGAAGATATTAAAGAATATATCGGTAAAGGTGGATATGAAGCCTTAGGTAAAGTTTTAACCCAAATGACACCCCAAGAAGTTATTGATGAAATGAAAAAATCAGGTTTAAGGGGTAGAGGTGGCGGTGGATTCCCTACAGGATTAAAATGGGAATTTGCCAGCAAAAGTCAAAGTGATAAAAAATATGTAATCTGTAATGCCGACGAAGGTGACCCAGGTGCTTTTATGGATAGAAGTATCCTTGAAGGTGACCCCCATAGCTTGATTGAAGGTATGATTATCGCCGGATATGCCATTGGTGCCGATGAAGGTTATGTTTACGTAAGGGCAGAGTACCCATTAGCTATTAAAAGATTGAAAATAGCTATCCAACAGGCAGAAGAGTACGGATTATTAGGTGAAGATATTTTAGGAACAGGGTTTAATTTCACTTTACACATTAAAGAAGGAGCCGGTGCCTTCGTTTGTGGTGAAGAAACAGCTTTAATGGCCTCTATTGAAGGTAAAAGGGGTATGCCAAGACCAAGGCCTCCATTCCCTGCAGTTAAAGGTTTGTGGGATAAGCCTTCTAATATCAACAACGTGGAAACCTTTGCTAATGTTCCTGTAATCTATGAAAAAGGTGCTGAGTGGTTTGCCTCTATCGGTACAGAAAAAAGTAAAGGAACAAAAGTATTTGCTTTAACAGGTAAAATCAATAACACAGGTCTTGCTGAAGTACCTATGGGAATTACTATCAGAGAAATTATATATGATATCGGTGGCGGAATTACTAATAACAGGAAATTCAAAGCTGTTCAAATCGGAGGACCATCTGGTGGTTGTATTCCAGAAGAGTTATTAGATCTACCAATTGACTATGATTCACTACTTGATGCCGGTGCTATGATGGGATCTGGTGGTCTTGTAGTAATGGATGATACAACTTGTATGGTGGATTTAGCTAAATTCTTCTTAAATTTCACCCAAGCTGAATCCTGTGGTAAATGTACACCTTGTAGAGAAGGTACTAAGAGGATGTTAGAAATCCTTGAAAGAATTACCGAAGGTAATGGAAAAGAAGGAGATATTGAATTATTAGAAGAAATTGGTGAAACAGTAAAATTAACTTCCCTTTGTGGTTTAGGTCAAACTGCTCCAAACCCAATTTTAAGTACAATAAAGTACTTTAGAGATGAATATGAAGCCCATATTAACCAAAAACGTTGTCCAGCAGGGTTATGTGCAGCTTTAACGACTTATAAAATTGAAGCAGAAAAATGTATAGGATGTACAGCCTGTGGTAGAGTTTGCCCTGTAAATGCTATCAAAGGTGAAGTTAAAAAACTTCATGAAATTGATCCAGAAGTTTGTATCAAATGTGGTGCTTGTGTAGAAAAATGTAAATTTAATGCCATTTATAAAGGATAATACAGTGGATGAAAGGAAGTGATGAAATGGAACATGTATCAATCATAATAGATGGTAAGAAAGTATCTGTTCCTAAAAACAGTACTGTATTGGAAGCTGCTAAATTTGCAGGGATTGAAATTCCAACCCTTTGTCACCACCCTGCAATAAGTAATACCGGTTCTTGTAGAATCTGTGTTGTGGAAATCGAAGGTCATAAGAACTTACCTGCTTCCTGTGTTTATCCAGTACAAGAAGGTATGGTGATAAATACAAAAACCGATAAAGTAGTAAAGGCCCGTCAACATATTTTAGAATTACTTCTTGCTAACCATCCGAAGGATTGTATGACTTGCGAAGCTGCCGGTAATTGTAAGTTAATGGATTACTGCTATGATTATGGTGTTGAAGACTCCAGATTTGAAGGGGCAGTAAGTGAAAGACATGTAGATGACAACAACCCCTTCATCCAAAGGGATTATGAAAAGTGTATCCTATGTGGTGCTTGTGTAAAAATCTGTGATGAAGTTCAAGGAAACAATGTTATAGATTTTGCAAATCGTGGATTTGATACTACAATTTCAGCACCTTTTAATAAAGAACTAGAGGTAGGTAACTGCGTATTCTGTGGTCAATGTATGTCAGTTTGTCCAACCGGTGCCTTAACTTCTAAAATTTCTAAAGGTAAGGCTAGGGCTTGGGAAACTAAAAAAGTACTAACAACATGTTCTTATTGTGGTGTTGGTTGTAACTTCTACTTAGAAGTAAAAAATGATGAAATCGTCGGTGTTAGCTCCCATTTTGATAGCCCAGTTAATGGTGGACACCTTTGTGTAAAAGGCCGTTTTGGTTGGGATTTTGTCAACAGTCCAGATCGTTTAAAAACACCTTTAATTAAGAAAGATGGTAAATTCCAAGAAGCTACTTGGGAAGAAGCAATAGAGTTAATTAGCACTAAGTTTAAAGAAATTAAAGAAAATTACGGATCTGACGCTTTTGCAGGTCTAGCTTCTGCTAGGGTAACCAATGAAGATAATTTCGCATTCCAAAAATTATTTAGAGCCGTTTTAGGTACTAACAATATTGACCACTGTGCCCGCCTCTGACACGCCCCAACTGTGGCTGGTCTAGCCACTTCATTAGGTAGCGGTGCAATGACAAATACCATTGCAGAAATTGAAAATACCAAAGGATTATTAGTAATCGGTTCAAATACTACTGAGACCCATCCTATCACAGCTTTGAGAATTAAAAAAGCAGTGAAAAAAGGTGCTAAACTGGTTGTGATTGATCCAAGAAGGATAGAACTGACAAAATATGCCGATGTATTCCTTCAAATCAGACCAGGTACTAACCTTGCTATTTTAAACGGATTATTACACGTAATCATCAGAGATGGTTTAGTGGATAAAGACTTTATTGAAAGAAGAACTGAAAACTTCGAAGCAGTAAAAGAAGCAGTGAAAGATTATACTCCAGAAAGAGTAGCAAAAATTTGTGGTGTTAAACCAGAAGATATTGAAAAAGCTGCAAGAATTTACGGAGAAGCAGATGGTGCAGGTATCCTATACTGTATGGGTATAACCCAACACACCACTGGTGTTGATACTGTATTTGCTATCTCTAACTTAGCTTTAGCTACTGGTAATGTAGGTAGAGAAAATGCAGGGGTTAACCCATTAAGGGGACAAAACAACGTTCAAGGTGCTTGTGATATGGGTGCATTACCTAATGTATACCCTGGATATCAAGCTGTTACTAACCCTGATTTTAAAGCTAAATTTGAACAGGCTTGGGGAGTTACATTGTCAGATAAACCTGGGTTAACTATCTCTGGAATGCTCCATGGAGCAATGGAAAAAACCATTAGAGCCATGTACATTATGGGAGAAAACCCAGTATTAACAGACCCAGACTCCAATCATGTAATAGAAGCACTAAATAACTTAGACTTCTTAGTTGTACAAGATATATTCTTAACAGAAACAGCTAAATTAGCAGATGTAGTACTTCCAGCAGCTACCTTTGCTGAAAAAGATGGAACCTTTACTAATACTGAAAGAAGGGTTCAAAGGGTTCGTCAAGCCATTAACCCAAGGGGAGAATCTAAACCAGATTGGATGATTATTACTAAAATTGCCAACTCTTTAGGAGCTAACTGGAACTACCAAAAACCAGAAGATATTATGGCTGAAATTTCTAAAGTAACCCCAGCTTATGGTGGAATCAATTATGAAAGAATCGATAAAGTTGGTTTACATTGGCCATGTCCAACATTAGATCATCCAGGTACTCCAACCCTTCATAGAGATACATTCCCAATAGGTAAAGGTAAATTCATTCCAGTAGAACACAGAGACTCCCAAGAATTACCTGATGAAGAATACCCATTAATCCTTACTACTGGACGTAACTTATACCACTACCATTCTGGTTCAATGACAAGAAGGGCAAAAGGATTAAAAGCTTTTAGAGATGAAGAATTATTAGAAATTAACCCAATTACAGCAAAAGAACTAGGAATAGAAGATGGAGAAACTGTTAAGGTTATATCTAGAAGGGGAGAAATAACTACTAAAGTTCAGCTTACTGAAAAGGTAGGGCCTGGAGTAGTATTTATGACCTTCCACTTCGCTGAATCAGCGGTAAATGTTTTAACAAACCCAGCATTAGATCCTGTCTCAAAAACTCCTGAATTTAAATCCTGTGCTGTGCGAATTGAAAAACTCTAAAAAAGAGGCCTACGGGCCTCTTTTGTTTGTTATAAAGTATTTATATTGCAATACAAAAAACAAATGATATTTTTTTCACAATCATTATTTATTTCATGGTAAAATATTTACAATATCGAGGGAAATATGGTAGTATTTAATCAATAAGATTCTTCTATAATCTAAATAATTAATAAATTTAATAATGATTTAAGGGGGAAGTTAGATGACAAAATTTCATAAAATACCAGATGTGGTAATAAAAAGATTACCTATTTATTTACGGTATTTGCAGCAACTAATGGAGAGGGATATCGATACAGTATCTTCTCAACAAATGGGTGAAGATTTAAATTTAAATCCTGCTCAAATTAGGAAGGACTTATCTATTTTTGGTGATTTTGGAGTAAAAGGAATGGGTTATAGGGTTACTGACCTTGCTGAAAAATTAATATCTATTTTAGGTCTTGATAAGCAAATTAACATAGCTTTGGTGGGAGTTGGTAATTTAGGTGCTGCCCTTTGTCAATATAACAGGTATCAAAATACTAGTACCAAAATTGTAGCCCTTTTTGATGGACATCCAGCAAAGGTAGGTCAAAAAATTGGTAACTTAGTTGTTTATCCGATGGAAGATTTACCCAAAGTTGTTAAAGAGCTAAATATAAAAATGGCAATAATTACTGTTCCCGCTCAAGCAGCTCAAGGGGTAGCTGATCAATTAATCGATAGTGGAATCAAAGTTATATTAAACTTTGCTCCTGCTTTAATTCAAGCTCCACCAGGAGTTAAAGTACAAAATGCCGATGTTACTACAGAACTTCAATCTTTGGCATATTATTTATAATTGTAGTTATTATATAAATAATTTAGACTATATTATGATAGGCAGGATTTTTAAATAATAGGGAGAATATAGTAAAGGATAAAATATTTTAAGGAGGCAAAAAAGGTGGCATCCTACAGAATTGAGAAAGATTTACTAGGGGAAAGGGAAATAAGGGAAGATGTGTATTATGGGATACAAACCCAGAGGGCTTTGGAAAACTTTCCAATAACAGGTTATAAGCCCCACAAAAGCTTAATCATTGCCTTAGCCCACATTAAAAAGGCTGCAGCTCAAGCTAATTTTGAAGTTGGACGTTTAAATAAAAAAATAGCAGATGCTATTGTAGCTGCTGCCGATGAAATTTTAGCTGGGAAGCTCCATGATCAATTTGTAGTGGATGTAATTCAAGGGGGAGCAGGAACATCCTTTAATATGAATGCTAATGAAGTAATAGCAAATCGGGCTATTGAGCTATTAGGAGGAAAAAAAGGAGATTACTTGATTGTTTCACCTAATACCCATGTAAATATGGCTCAGTCAACCAATGATGTTTTTCCTACCGCTATTAGGTTATCTGCTTTGTCACTAGCAGACGGTGTAATTCAAGCTTTAACTGATTTAGTAAATGCTTTAAAATCAAAAGAAGAAGAGTTTAATGGTATTCTAAAAATGGGCAGAACCCATTTGCAAGATGCAGTGCCTATAAGACTTGGACAAGAGTTTGGAGCTTATGCCCGACTAATTTCTAGAGATGTAAAAAGGATAAAGAATACTTTAGATGAATTGAAGGAAATTAATATGGGGGCAACTGCCGTTGGAACAGGCTTAAATGCAGATCCCCAATATATAGAGTTAGTAGTAGAAAAATTAAAGGAAAACACTGGTTTTGACTTGGTTGGAGCAGAAAATTTAGTAGATGCAACTCAAAATACCGATGCCTATGTTAATGTTTCCTCTGCTTTAAAAATTTGTGCAGTAAACCTATCTAAAATAGCTAATGACTTAAGGCTTTTAGCTTCAGGTCCTAAATGTGGATTTAATGAAATAAATCTACCACCGGTTCAACCGGGTTCATCAATAATGCCAGGAAAAGTTAACCCTGTAATGGCAGAAGTTGTAAATCAAGTGGCATTCCAAATTATTGGTAATGATCATACCATAACCTTAGCTTCAGAAGCTGGGCAATTAGAACTAAATGTTATGGAACCAGTATTGACTTTTAATTTATTACAATCTCTAGAGATTTTAAGGAATGTTGTAATAGTATTTACAGAAAAATGTATAAAAGGTATTACTGCTAATATAGATAGATGTCAAGAGTTGGTACAAAAAAGTATAGGTATTGTTACAGCTATCAATCCCCATGTCGGATATGAAACAGCTTCCCAAGTGGCTAAAGAAGCTTTAGTTACCGGCCGTTCTGTAAGGGAAATAGTCTTAGAAAGGGGTATATTAACTGAAGAAGAGTTAGAAATAATTCTTAACCCCTACGAAATGACAAAACCAGGAATAGCAGGGAAAGAACTATTGGATAGATAGTAATATTTTCTAATAAAGGCTAATTTAAAAGAATATGGTTGAATTTCAAAGTAGAAAGTATTATTATAAAAGAAAAGCTTTTTCTACTTAGTAGATATATTTAGTAAAATATTATAGGCGGTTAATTCCGTCCCTTTTTTGTGTTATTAGTTGTGTAAGTTAATTCATTCACTGATTTGATTGAAAAAATTTGTATTTAATAGATACAAATTTTTAATAAATAAAGTCTTCTTAATAAAGACTTTAAAAAGATTTAATAAAGGGGTGATATACTTGAAAAGGAAAAGTTTTCCGGGTGGGATCCATCCTTTATACAACAAAGAGCTATCAAAGGATAAAGCTATTGAAAGAATGGATACACCCAAAAGAGTGAAGATTTTACTACAACAACACATTGGAGCACCATGTCAGCCTTTAGTAGAAAAGGGACAAGATGTGGTGATAGGTCAAAAGATAGGAGATACAGAAAAGTTTGTTTCTGCACCAATTCATTCAAGTATTTCAGGGAAAGTGGTGGAAATCACTGACAAGTATGTTGTCATTGAAGGAGAAGATAGGGAAGAGTTTGTTTTTGGCGAAAAGAGAGATATCGATTCTTTAACTGCCGATGAAATTAAAGGGATAGTTAGAGAAGCGGGAATAGTCGGTATGGGTGGTGCCGCATTTCCAACCCATGTAAAACTTACTCCACCTGAAGGGAAAAAGTTTGAAGCTATTATTTTAAACGGTGCTGAGTGTGAGCCTTATTTAACAATCGATGATAGAATTATGACTGAACAAGCTGAAAAAGTAGTTTATGGTTTAAGGGCTTTACTTAAGGCTACAGGGGCTGAAAAAGGCTACATCGGTATCGAGGTCAATAAACCCCAGGCTATTCAAGCTATATCAGAGGCTATTAAAAACTATAATAATATTGAACTAGTGCCCCTTGAAGTTAAATATCCACAAGGGGGAGAAAAACAGCTTATAAAAGCGGTTCTTAATAAAGAAGTTCCAATAGGAGGACTTCCAGTAGATATTGGTGCACTAGTTAATAATGTGTATACAGCGGCAGCTGTAGCTGATGCAATAAGGGAAGGTAAACCTCTTTATGAAAGGGGTATAACTGTTACTGGTAAAGGTGTTAAAGAACCTAAAAATATTATAGTAAAAATTGGAACTACCTTTAGGGAAGTTATTGACCAATGTGGTGGTCTAACAGAAGATGCTGCAAAAATCATAGCTGGTGGTCCTATGATGGGTAGGGCAGTTGCAGATTTAGATGAAGTTGTGACTAAAGGTACTTCTGGAATATTAGTATTGACTGAATCAGAAGTTGAATTAGTTGAAGAAAAAACTTGTATTAAATGTGCCCGTTGTGTTGATGCATGTCCAATGTATTTAATGCCCAATTATTTAGCAACTTATGCTAGAAAAGGTATGTTAGAAGAAGCCCAAAAATTACATTTGTTTAACTGTATAGAATGTGGATGCTGTTCTTATGTATGTCCATCAAGGATACCTTTGATCCATCTAATCAGACAAGGTAAATGGCAAGTAAACTCCAAAAAAGGGAGTAAATAACGAGGAGGGAATCGACAGATGAAGGATAAATTTGTAGTTGGTCCATCTCCCCATATTAGAAGTCCTAGAGATATTAACTATATTATGTGGGATGTAGTAGTTGCCCTTATCCCTGTAATGTTAGCTTCTATAATTTTTTACGGGATGGCCGCTGTTTATATATTATTTGTAAGTACTTTTACTGCATTATTTTTTGAAGCTATTGTATTGCATAAAAAAATAAGTATTAGAAAATTCTTCGGCGATGGTTCCGCTGCTATTACTGGTATTTTACTTGGTTTAAGTTTACCACCAGTTATCGGGAGAGAACTTGAATATTTATGGCTTGCTGCTTTAGGTTCAGCAGTAGCAATTTTAATAGGAAAACATGTCTTTGGTGGTTTAGGTAAAAACCCCTTTAATCCTGCTTTAGTTGGTAGAGCTTTCTTAGTAGCTTCTTTCTCAGAAGTAATGGCAGCTAAATGGATTACTCCTGGAGTGGATGCAGTAACTGCTGCAACAGCCTTAGCTCCTGGCGCCCCCGATTATAGTTTATTTGATATGTTTATCGGGAATATTCCTGGGAGTTTAGGTGAAACATCGGCTTTAGCTATACTAATTGGTGGTTTTTATTTACTAGCTAAAGGTCATATTGATTGGAGAATTCCAGGTGGCTTTTTAGGAGCAATGGGAGTTTATTCTATTTTCTATGTAGCTATTTCCCAAGGATTTACTCCTAATTTTATCCAATTAGCAGTTAATGAGGTTTTATTCCAATGGTTTTCTGGTACAGCCCTTTTAGCTGCAATCTATATGGCAACTTGTTATGTTACTTCTCCAACTACTAAAAAAGGTAGGTTGTATTATGGAATTGGTTGTGGTCTTATCTTAATATTAATTAGATACCATGGACAACTACCTGAAGGTGCAACCTTTGCCATCTTATTTATGAATGCTTTAACTCCTTTATTGGATAAATATACAATACCTCAAACTTTTGGGGAGGTGAAGAAATAATGAACAACATTTTTCGTCTAATAATAACCCTTACCTTAATTGCCGCAATAGCTACAGGATTACTAGCTGTAGTAAATAATATTACTTCACCTATTATTGAAGAAGGAGCAAGACAAAGGTTAGCCCAAGCATTGGGAAGGGTTATCGATGCCGATGATTTTGAAGAAATTGATGAAAATGGAATAAAATATTTTAAAGGGTATAAAAATGGAGAACATGTTGGTTATGTTATTAGGGTGGAGTCAAAGGGTTATGGTTCTTCCCCTATAGTAATGATTGTTGGTTTAACAACCGATGTGGTAGTAACAGGTGTAGAAGTGTTAAGTCATAGTGAAACACCTGGACTTGGTGACAGACCTTTTGCTCCTAATAAACTTGCAGAGTTTATCGGTCAAGGACTAGAAAGTGGTATTAATTTTGATGTGGTTTCAGGTGCTACTTCTTCTAGTTTAGGGGCATTAGCAGGTGTTAATGAAGCTGTTACTATTTTAGGAAGATTATTAGGATTAATTGCAGAAATTGACTTTGCATTGGTACCTGATGGTACTTATAAAGGTGCAGGTAGAGGTTTCGGTGGAGATATTGAAGTAGAAGTTACAATAAAGGATGGGAAACTGGTAGATATCAAGATTTTATCCCATAACGAAACACCGGGAATTTCTGATCCAGCTTTTGAAAAAACCCCTAAAAATATTATTGAACAACAAACATTAGAAGTTGATACTGTATCTGGAGCTACTGCTACATGTAATGGTATTAAAGCTGCTGTAAGAAATGCTTTAGCACAATTCTTCGGTGGTGATCAAGAAGAACCTGAAGATCCAATTATCTTAAGTGAAGTTGCTAATGGTAAATATGTTGGAGTTGGTCAAGGGTTATTTGGTGAAGTTAAAGTAGAAGTAGTTGTAAATAATGGTAAAATAGTTAGCTTGACAGTTGAAGCATCAGAAGATACAGCTGATTATGTAGCTATAGCTGTAGAAAAAATGACAGAAAGATTGCTAGAAGCTACTGACCTCGAACAAGTAGATGTAAAAACCGGTGCTACCAAAACTTCAGAAGGTATCCTAGAAGCAGTTAAAAATGCCTTAAGGGGTGAACCGGTAATAGACTTAAAAGAAATTCCTAATGGAACTTACCGAGGTGAAGCTGAAGGATTCTTTGGACCGGTAAAGGTTGAAGTAACTATTAAAAATGGTGTTATTGTTGAAATCAACTATATTTCTACAGCAGATGAGACAAAAGAATATGCTGATATAGCAAGGAAAGCTATGAAGGAAAGATTAGAGGGGTCCGATACTTTAGATGTAGATGTAAAGACTGGAGCAACCGGTACTTCTAAGGGAATCTTGAATGCCGTTAAAAATGCCCTAACCAGTGGGCTACAGTAGGAGGTGCAACATGTTAGGAGAACTAACTAAAGGTTTATATAAAGAAAATCCTGTTTTTAGACTTTTACTAGGTCTATGCCCTACCCTTGCTGTAACCACCAGTGCCATAAATGGTTTTGGTATGGGTATGGCAACAACCTTTGTATTGATTTGTTCAAATATAATAGTTTCTTTAGTAAAAAAATTAATCCCAAGTGCAGTAAGGATTCCCAGTTTTATAGTAATAATTGCTACTTTTGTTACCATAGTAGATATGTTTATGGAAGCTTTTGCATATCCTTTATATGAAAATTTAGGGATTTTTATCCCCCTTATTGTTGTTAACTGTTTAATTTTAGGTAGAGCTGAAGCCTTTGCCTCTAAAGAATCAGTTTTACCATCTTTATTAGATGCCGTTGGAATGGGATTAGGTTTTACATTGAGTTTAACAGTTCTTGGAGGTATCAGAGAAATATTAAGCGGATCTATCGGTATTTTTGGTATGCCTCCAGGTGCTTTTCTAACTTTAGGTTTATTATTAGGTTTAATTAACTTCATTACTTTAACAAAACTTAAGAGAAGCTAGAAAGGGGGATAATTAATGAATATATCTAATCTCTTAACAATACTTTTCACTGCCATTTTTGTAAACAATTTTGTATTAAGGCAGTTCCTTGGTATCTGCCCTTTCCTAGGTGTATCGAAAAAAGTTGAAACTTCTGTTGGTATGGGTATGGCAGTAACTTTTGTTATGACTTTATCTTCAATAATAACTTGGTTTATTCAAAATACCCTTTTAAAACCTTTAAAGATTGAGTACCTTCAAACTCTAGCCTTTATTTTAGTAATAGCTTCTTTAGTACAGTTTGTTGAATTAGCAATCAAGAAAACTAGTCCGACCCTTTACAAAGCATTGGGGATTTTCTTGCCTCTAATTACTACTAACTGTGCTGTATTAGGTTTAGCTATTCTAAATATCTCTAAAGGTTATACTTTAATTGAAACTATTTTTCATGCCATCGGTGCAGCATTAGGTTTTACTTTAGCATTAGTTTTATTAGCTAGTGTCAGAGAAAGATTAGAACTTTCTGGAGGAAATAAGTTTTTTGAAGGAGTTCCAGCTGCCCTTGTTGCTGCAGCAATTTTAGCACTAACTTTCTCAGGATTCGTATTTTAGTGGAAAATAGGGGGTGTATTTAAATGATAATACCGATTCTGGTAATTGGTGGTATAGGTGTTGTTTTTGGTACTATGCTAGCCATTGCCTCAGTAATATTTGCTGTAGAAGTAGATCCTAGGGTAGATGCAATAAATGAAATTTTACCTGGAGCTAACTGTGGTGCTTGTGGTTACCCTGGATGTGGAGGTTTTGCTGAAGCTGTTGTAGGAGGTAAAGCCCCTATTACTGGCTGTCCTGTAGGGAGACAGAAAACTGCAGATAAAATTGCAGAGATTATGGGAATAGAAGCTAAAAGTTCTACTCAAGATACCAAAATGGTCGCAAGAGTAATTTGTAATGGTACTAGTGAAGTAGCTAAAGAGAAATTTATTTATGATGGAGTTAAAGACTGTGTATCTGCAATGCTAATTGATGGTGGTTCAAAAGCATGTAAGTACGGTTGTTTAGGTTTAGCTACTTGTGTAAGGGAGTGCCCCTTTGATGCAATAACAATGGGAGAAAATGGTATCCCTGTTATTGACGAAGAAATTTGTACTAGTTGTCAAAAATGTGTTATTGCTTGTCCAAAGGATGTAATCCGTATGGTTCCCCAAGGAAGTCAGGTTCATGTGTTATGTAACTCAATAGACAAAGGTGCTAGTACTATGAAAGTGTGTAAAGTGGGCTGTATTGGTTGTAGGAAATGTGCAAAGGTTTGCCCAGAACAATGCATAACTGTAGAAAACAACCTTGCAGTTATCGATAATTTCAAATGTACTGCCTGTGAGAAGTGTATAGGGGAGTGCCCAACTAACGCTATTAAGAAAGTACAATAGTTTTAAAAGCGCCTGTTAATCCTATACAGGCGCTTTAAACTGAATGGATTTTGGAAAATTTTGAAACTGACATTTACTATTATTCAGTTGTATAATGGAGTTACATTCCAGATATAAAGGAGGAGTTTTTTTGACTAGATTAAAAGGTAAAACTCCATTGATTTTATTTTTAATTTTGTTTGCTTTTTGGATTATAGTAGCTGAGACTGTGGAAATACAACATTTATTAGTAGGGATAGTGGTAGCTTATTTAGTAGAGATATTTAATAGGGATTTTTTAAAGGATTTTCATTTTTACGGTAAAAAAAATTTTATAATACAAATTATAACTCTAATCCATATTACAATAATTCTTATTAAGGACATGATTATTGCTAATATTCAAGTTGCAAAGATCGTCCTTTCTCCCAAAATGCCAATAAGTCCCGGAATTGTAACTTTTAAAACAAAATTAAAATCACCATTAGCAAGGACTTTGCTAGCAAATTCTATTACTTTAACCCCTGGAACATTAACCATTGATGTGGATGAAGATATTTTTGTCGTTCATTATCTAACTGAACAAAACGCTGTAGATGTTCAAAACTGGGCAGTAAAATCAAAAATGCTTTATCTGGATGGTGAAAAGGATGGATAATTTATTTATAGGGACAGCCATCGCTTTGATGATTTTAGTTTTTCTTTGCTTGTATCGGGCGATTATAGGACCAAGGACAATAGACAGAGTTGTATCCATAAATATTATAGGAACAAAGGCTTTAATTGTTCTTTCCCTTATTTCCTTTGTTTTTAATGAGACCTTTTATTTAGATGTAGCTGTTGTTTATGCTTTAATTAGTTTTATCATGACAATAGGTGTATCAAAGTATATTGATACTGAAAATATAGATTAGGGGGTGCCAAAATTGTCCTTTATGTCGATAATTATTGCTGTATTATTATTTTTCAGTGTTTTTTTCTTTTCCGTTGGCACCATCGGGTTATTGCGATTGCCCGATACTTATACTAGGATGCATGCCACAACTAAAGGTGATACTTTAGGGGCAGGTTTAGCATTGTTAGCTCTAGCTTTATATAATCTCGATAAACCATTTGTTGCTGCTAAACTTTTAATTATCATAGTATTTGTCTGGATAACTAATCCTACCGCTGCCCATATAATTGCCAGGGCTCAATACAAAAAAGACTTTCTCGAAAAAACCCAAGGGAAGGGGGATTAGTTATGGAGGTATTACACTTTTTGTTATTAACTTTTCTTGTAGTTTGTGCTATAGCTGTATCTAGAATTAAGGATTTGCTTGGTGCAGTTATAATTTTTGCTGCCTACAGCTTAATAATGGCTATTATTTGGCAACAATTAAATGCTCCGGATATCGCCCTTACAGAAGCTGCGATGGGAGCAGGTGTTACCACCTTGTTGATGATGGTTGTTATCAGTAAAACTAGGAGGAGAGAAGAAAAATGAGAGTTATAATTTCTACTATCTCCCTTTTAGTTATAGGTATAATTTTATTGATGATGGTGGCTGAAATGCCGGAATTTGGTTCTCCTTCAAATCCGTCAAATAACATAGTAAGCCAAAGGTTTACTGAAGAAGTTGTTGAAGATACTAATGTCAAAAATATCGTATCGGCAATAATAACTGATTATAGGGCTTATGATACTATAGGTGAAACAACTGTCCTTTTTACCGGAATTGCCGCCGTCCTTACAGTTTTAGGTGCCCACATAAAAGCTGGGCAAAACAAAGGAAGTGAAGAAAATGAATAAAAATAGTGTTGTTTTACAGACCGTTGTTAAAATAATTATACCCTTTATTCAAGTTTACGGAATATTTATCATTCTCAATGGTCACCTATCCCCTGGTGGCGGGTTTGCTGGAGGGACAATTTTAGGTAGTAGTTTAATCTTATATTCTTTAGCTTATGGTGTTAAAAAAGGGATTGAACGTTTCCCGAGAAATAATGCAAAAATTTTAGAAAGTACCGGTGGTTTAATTTTTATCTTAATTGGTTTACTAGGAATTGTTAAAGGAGGCAATTTTTTATCTAATAATTTATTCTCTTCTTTAGGTAGCTTTGGTAAACTATTTAGTGGAGGCATTATTCCTGTAGTAACTTTAGCCATCGGTATTAAAGTTGCAAGTACAATTGTAACACTTTTCTATCACCTGTTAGAGGAGAAGAAAATATGATGGAATTTATTAGGGCTTTAATTACCAATTATTACTATTTTGTTTCGATATTGTTATTCCTTATTGGATTTCATACTATGCTTACCCATTCAAATCTTATCAAAAAAGTTATTGGAATGAATATTATGGAAACATCAATTTTCCTGTTTTTTGTTGCAATAGGTTATGTTGATGGAAAAAATGCGCCAATTTTAAATGAAAAGGCAGTAGGCTATATTAACCCTTTGCCATCGGCACTAATTTTGACTGGTTTAGTGGTAGGAGTAAGTTTAACAGCTTTTTCATTAAGTTTAATTGTTAAACTCTATAAATATTATGGTACTTTAGATGCCGATGAGATTATGAGGATAAGGAGTCAAGAAGAATGATACACATACCTATTATAATGATTGTATTATGCTTGTTATCTGCCTTTTTAATACCTTTAATCAGTAAGTTTAAACCTGGAATAATCAGTCCGATGATTAGACTAACCCTTTTATTTAATACTATAGGTACATTTTTACTTTTTAAATATATAAATGATCATGGCCCCTTTGAATATTACTTAGGGGGGTGGCAACCTCCATGGGGGATTGCTATAACAATTGATTATTTATCATTATTTATGGTACTTGTAATAAACATAATCTCTTTTTTAATTGTAATCTATGCCGATGCTGATATATGCCATGAAATTGGAAATGATAATTGTCCGTGGTTTTACACTCTATTTATACTATTAGTGGGAGCAATGATTGCTTTAGCATTATCTAATGATATATTTAATATTTTTGTCTTCACTGAAATAACAACTATTACAGCATGTGGTATAATAGTAGTAAAACCCCACAAAATGTGTGTTGAAGCAGCTTTTAAATATTTAATATTGAGCACCTTAGGCTCTGGGCTAATTTTGTTAGGTATCGCCCTTTTATATATGGTAACTGGCCATTTTAACTTAAACTTTATAGCAGGGGAATTGACTTATGCAATCAATTTATATCCATTAAATATTATAGTATCTTTGGCCCTGTTTATTGTTGGTTTTGGAATAAAATCAGCTTTATTTCCCTTACATGTCTGGTTACCTGATGCCCATTCATCAGCTCCATCACCCTCTAGTGCTATTTTATCGGGGGTTGTAGTTAAAATCTATGCAATAGTTTTATTGCGAATAATCTACAAAGTTTACGGTATCGGAATCTTTACCCAAATTCCTATTCCGGAGATAATTTTAGCAATGGCTACTTTAGCAATTTTTGCTGGCTCATTATTTGCTATAGCCCAAGAAGATATAAAAAGGATGTTAGCTTTTTCCTCAGTAGCACAAATTGGTTATATATTTTTAGGAATTGCATTGTTAAACTTAAATAGTGTATCTGGAGGGATTCTTCATATCGCTAACCATGCAATGATGAAATCACTATTGTTTTTATCAGCAGGGGCAATTATCTATAAAACTGGGGTAAGGAAAATTAGTCAATTAGAGGGTATGGGTTTTAAAATGCCGATAACGATGATGTTATTTAGTATAGGGGCATTATCTATGGTAGGTATTCCTGGTTTCAATGGTTTTATTAGTAAATATTACCTGGTAATTGGAGCACTAGATGCCCATAAACCCTTTTACGCTTTAGTGATAATTATCAGTAGCTTATTAAATGCAGTTTATTACTTACCTATTGTATTAAAGGCTTTCTTTGGGCAAAAAGGGGATGTTTCTTTAGGTAATGATGGTTTACCAAAAAGGATGTTAGTGCCTATGCTTGTTCTAGGAGCTGCATGTATTATATTTGGACTAATACCAGGCAATTTATTTAACCTTGTTCAAAGGGCAGCAGAGATTTTATTATCAGTAAATTAAATACGGGGGGCTTAATATGAGGGATCAAATCATTAACTTTTTACCTGTTTGGGCGGTTTTATTACCAATATTATCAACAATACCCTTATTTATAATAGAGCAAAAGTCTCCTAAACTAAGGGATTTGTTTGCTGTAGTAATTTCTACCTTGACCTTTTTACTAGTGTTAGCGATGTATCCTGCAATTAATAGTGGACAAGTTATCTATTTAGAATATCCTAGGATTTTCCCGCCCTTTGGAATATCCTTTAGGGTTGACTTTTTAGGCTATGTTTTAGCGCTAATTTCATCTTTTGTTTGGCTCCTATGTGTAATCTATTCTAAAGAATATATGTGCAAGGAACATAGCTGTAATAGATTCTATCCCTTTTTACTTTTAAGTCTCGGTGGATGTTTAGGGGTAGTCCTAACCGGTGATTTATTTAGTCTATTCTTGTTTTTTGAACTAATGTCTTTAGCATCATATGTCCTAGTAGTTCATGAGGAATCCCCTGCAGCGATGAGGGCAGGCTATAAATATTTAATGTTAACATTAGTGGGAGGCTTATCGTTATTTTTCGGTATTGTTATAACTTTTGAGGTGTTAGGAACTGTAAGTTTCAATGATACTGTGATGTTTGAGGTTGCTAATGGATTAGCCTTTACTGCATTTTTGTCATATTTAATAGGGTTTGGTATGAAAATGGGAATTTTTCCCCTACATGTTTGGCTGCCAGATGCCCATCCAGTAGCACCGTCTCCAGCTAGTGCTTTACTTTCGGGAATTATGTTAAAGACAGGGGCCTATGGTTTATTAAGGGTTATTTACCAAATATTTGGTCCTAATTTATTGATGGAAGCAAATTGGCATAAAATTCTACTAGTCCTAGCCGGTCTAACAATATTTTTAGGTTCAGCAGTAGCCATTGCTCAAACAGATTTAAAAAGAAGGTTAGCCTATTCAAGTATTGGGCAGATGGGCTATATACTTCTAGGCATGTCTTTACTGACTGAAAATGCTTTAATCGGCGATATTTTCCACATTCTTTCCCATGCTATGATGAAAGCCACACTATTTTTAGCGGCAGGAATTATAATTTTTAAAACTGGGAAAAAGAAAATTGCTGATTTAAAGGGTATAGGTTATGAAATGCCAATTACGATGATTTGTTTTACTATAGCTGCTTTAGCAATGATAGGAATACCGCCTTTTAATGGCTATGTAAGTAAATTATTACTTTCTATCGGTGCTTTAGATGCAGGGTATTCTTTTTATGTATTATTATTAATAATTAGTAGCTTGATGAACGGGGTATATTACCTACCTATAATTATAGCTGCATTTTTCGGTAAAGAAATTGATGGTGCTAAAATTAAGGTGCCCCTTTTTAAAGAAGCTGCCCCTGCTATGCTGTTTCCGATAGTAATATTAGCAGCTTTTTGTTTGATTTTTGGTCTGTTTCCTAAAAATTTAGCTTTAGAACTTTCTGAATTAGCAGCAAAACTATTATTAGGAAGGGGATAGAAATGGAACTATTCTCAAAGGGTATGGGGGCTGAACTCATACCGTTTCTAATCGTGATTTTACCAATACTTGGGGCTTTTTTAACTTTTATCTTTAGGAAAAATTCTATAATGAGAGATCTAATGGCTGTTTCTATAACAGTGGTAATTTGGTTATTATCTTTAATGTTAATACCAGCTTTGAAAAATGGTGCAATCCGATTAATTTTAAATGATTTTTTAGTAATTGGTTTAACTTTTAAAATTGATTACTTTAGTTTAGTATTTCTTAACCTTTTTACCCTTGTTTGGATGTTAGCTACCATTTATGCAACTAATTATATGGCATTTGAACACCGTCAAACCCGTTTTTTTGTATTTTTGTTATTGACATATACTGGCTCTTTAGGGGTAGTTGCAGCTGGTGATTTCTTTACTTTGTTTCTATTTTTTGAGTTAATGGCTTTTTGTTCCTATGTACTAGTAATTCATGAAGAAAGCGAAAAAGCGATGAAAGCTGGTCACTTATATCTTTTCTTAGGGGTAATAGGCGGGTTGGCTTTGTTATTAGCGATAATATTCCAGTATAACCATACAGGAAGTATGGCTTTCAATAGCTTGTTACCTTTATTTGAAGGGGATAGTGGAAAATTATTTACAATTCTTTTATTGTATACATTGGGATTTGGTTTAAAAGCTGGGATGGCACCCCTTCACATTTGGCTGCCTCAAGCCCATCCTATTGCCCCATCACCAGCTAGTGCCCTATTATCAGGTATTATGATAAAAACTGGTGCTTACGGATTAATTAGGGTATTTGCATCAACCTTTAGTTATACATCTGAAATATCTACCTTTTATAGTGAAACAATTGGACAATATGGATATTGGTTGATTTGGGCTGGAATAATTACTATGTTTATAGGTGCTTTTTTAGCCTTATTTCAACAAGGTGCTAAAAATATCTTGGCATATTCAAGTGTTAGCCAAATAGGCTATATAATTATGGGGATAGGTTGTGCCGCTTACCTTGGCAGTTATGGTGCCATGGCTATGTCTGGGGTTATTTATCACACTATCAACCACGCTTTGTTTAAAGGGGCATTATTTTTAACAGTAGGAGCAATATATATTTATACCCATGACTTAGATATAACAAGGGTTAGGGGGTTAGCCAGTAAATATCCCTTTTTAATGATAGTATTCTTGGTATCAGCCTTTGGTATAGCTGGGGTTCCTGGTTTTAATGGATATCCTAGCAAGTCTATTCTTCACCATGCTATAGTAGAAGCCTATGAATATAATGGTTTAATAAGTTTATGGTGGGCAGAAAAGATTTTTACCTTAACCAGTGCTCTCACAATATGTTATTTTATTAAATTGTTCCGGGGTCTGTTTTTGGGAGAGATGCCAAAGAAATTTAAAGAACTACCGGATACACCACTAGTGATGAAATCAGTATTAACGGTTTTCGCCACATTAATGTTGTTTATTGGGATTTTTCCCCATGTACCATTAAAAGGTATTGTACTAAAAGGAGTAAGTGTATTTTCATATCAACCTTATTCTGTTGCTTATGTAGAAAAGCTTAATGTCTTTAACAGCCATGATTTGTTGGCAATAGGGATTACCTTTTTTATAGCTGGTGTTATTTATTTCACCTTTGAAAAGTTTAATCTATATAATCTACAATTTCCTCAGTGGTTAAGTGTTGAAAAGATGTTCTATATGCCAATAGCAAAAGGTTTTATGTTTATTTGTCTAGGGCCTTCAGTAGTATTAGATCAAACTGTGAATAAAATGTACCATGGAACAGGACAAGCATCTATGGATGTATTTAAGCATATAGGTGAGATTGAAAACTCAATAGATAAAGCCTATTCTAAAGCTGGAACTATTTCGACATCTATCTCTGAAGATGCTCCAGATAAAAAATGCGTTAATAATCAACGGACTTTTTGGGAGAAATTATCTGTTAATCCTGAGTGGAATTTAAAAAATCTTAACTTTGATAGTATTATAGTAGTTTGTTTATTTACAATTCTCTTAGTAATTCTTGTATTTTTTAGCAAAGGACTATTATAATATGATATAATTTAAGGGATGGCTTTTGCCATCTCAAAATTTTATCCAAAACTATCTTTAAAGGAGGATATCCCCATGCAAGTAGTTTCTGTTTCAATAAGTGAAAAAAAAGGTATGAAAAAGACGCCGATAAATAAAGCTAAACTAATAGAAGGATTTGGTATAGAAGGAGATGCCCATGGAGGAAAATGGCATAGACAAGTAAGTCTATTAGCTGAAGAAAGCATTAATAAAATGAAAGACTTAGGGTTAGATGTCGATTATGGAAGTTTTGCAGAAAATATAACTACTAGTGGAATAGAGTTAAATTCCTTGCCGATAGGTACCCTTTTAAAAATTGGAGAAGAAGCTTTGCTATCTGTAAGTCAAATCGGTAAAGAATGTCATACCAGATGTGCTATCTATCATCAAGCAGGGGATTGCGTAATGCCTAGAGAAGGAATTTTCGCTTATGTTTTAAAGGGTGGAGAAATTAAAGCTGGTGATAAAATAGAAATACTCGAAAATTATACTGCAGCTGTTCTTACAATAAGTGACAAAGGCTCTAAGGGTGAAAGGGTTGATACTGCCGGACCTAAAATTCAAACTTTACTAGCAGGTTTAGGAATAACGACAATAGAGTCCGCTATTGTACCTGATGATTACAAAGATATTCAAAGTATTTTAAGAGACTGGATAGAAGTTGAAATAAATTTAATCATTACAACTGGAGGAACAGGTATTTCCCCAAGGGATATAACACCAGAAGCAACACAACCTTTAATTGAAAAACCCATTCCAGGTATAATGGAAGCTATAAGGTATAAAAGTGGGAAAATTACCAGTAGAGCTTATTTAACCCGGGGAATAGCAGGAGTTGCTAAAAAATCACTAATAATTAACTTGCCGGGAAGTGAAAAGGCAGTTACAGAAAGTTTAGAAGTAATTTCTGAGTTTTTAATCCATGGTTTAGAAACTCTCACTGGAAAGAGTAAAGATTGTGGTAGAAAATAACTAGCTTAGATTTTTAAATTGATTTAAGAAGGTGTTTAATATGAGAAAAAATTTAATAATACTACTTATAATAATTTCAACTGTTATAACAGGGTGTAACTTTGGAAAAAGGGAAAATCTTACTGAGTATCAAACCATTCGAAGAAGTTTTTTCACTATGGACACTATTTTAGATATAGTTGTTCAGGTAGAGGATGAAAACCAGGGAAAGGATGCAATAGAAAAGGCTTATGCTGAAATACAAAGGCTGGAAAATATATTAAGTGCTACAATCCCTACCAGTGAAATAACTGCTATAAATAAAAATGCTGGTATAGGACCAGTTAAAGTAAGTCCTGAAACCTTTTATCTTCTAGAGAAAGGGATTGAATTTGGAGAATTAACGGAGGGGAAGTTTGATATAACTATTGCTCCATTACTTAAATTATATGATTGGAAAGAAGGAAGAAAACATAGGGAGCTACCCCCTTCTGAAAAAATTGCCCAGGCTATGGAACTAGTAAACTATCAGGCTATTCAGTTAGATAAGGAAAATATGAAGGTTTATTTACCTATAAAGGGAATGGAAATAGATCTAGGAGGAATAGCTAAAGGTTATATAGTTGATAGGGCAGTGGAAACCTTAAAAGAACATGGAATAAAATACGGGTATGTCAATGGCGGAGGAGATATTCGCTTTTTAGGTACTAAATATGATGGCACTCCGTGGAGGATAGGAGTAACAAATCCAAGGGGTCAAGGTAATATTGCCGTTGTGGAAATCAAAGATGGTGCTATCGTTACCTCTGGTGATTATGAACGGTACTACTTTACAAAAGATGGACAAAGGGTTCACCATATTATTGATCCCGACACAGGGGTTTCTGCAACCTATGCACAAAGTGTAACAGTTTACGCTTCTAATGCCACATTAGCTGATATATTATCAACTGCCCTTTTTATGTTTCCAGCCGATGAAGGGTTAGAAATAGCTAAAAAATTAAATGTAGAGGTCTTAATAATTTCTTCCGATGGAGAAATCTACATGACCCCTATAATAAAGGAGATGACAAAAATTAATTAAGGAGTAAGGTGTAATGAAAAAGTGGGACTTTATTATAATTGTTGTGGTAGCAGTCTTAGCATTAACAATAGGGACAATTTACTATCTTAATAGAGATTCTTCTACAGAAAATGCAATGATAATTATTGAAGTAAATGGAGTAGAAGTGGGAAGAGAACCTTTATACTCTCCTGGTAGAGATAAAGTAGTTATATACAAAGGGCCAGTAGGTGAAACGAAAGTTCAATTTTTTGAAGTTGGGGCAAGGGTGTTGACTTCAGATTGTCCTGATAAAATTTGTATTTTATTTGGTATAATGAATAGGTCTGGTCAAAGCAATGCTTGTTTACCTAATAGGGTGGTTTTTCGGATTGAAGGAGGTAATAAAGACACCGATATTAATATACGTTAGGGTGGGGAGTAATGCGTAGATCTAATATTTTAAAATTAGTTTATAAAATGGTATATATAGGTATTTTAATTTCCATGGCAACAGTAGTTCATGCTGTGGAACGACTTTTACCTTTATTGCCAAGTCCTGTCCCTGGTGCAAAACTTGGATTAGCAAATATTTTTACTCTAGTTACTTTAAATCTTTTTGGATTTATTGAGGGTTTTTACGTAGCTGTGCTTAGGACTTTTTTAGCAGCTTTAATTACAGGGAATTTTGGCATAACTTTTATCCTCAGTTTATCTGGAGCTGTTTTAAGTACAATAATTATGGGATTGATGGTTAAATTTTTGAAGAAATATATCAGTAATATGGGGATAAGTATAGTAGGCGCGATTTTCCATAATATTGGACAATTATTAGCAGCTAGTTTATTTTTAGATAGTTTTTTTGTTTTTTCTTATTTACCTTATCTTTTGCTATTTGCTATTCCTACAGGGATTTTTGTAGGACTTTGTACTAATTTTATTTTGAGGGTTTTAAACAAAAATATCCAAATCAACTAAGTACGGGGCAGGAATTTTAAAAAATAAGTGGAATACTAATAATATACCTAAGGTAGGTGGATATAATGAAGAAAACTTTAGATCCATGGATACTGATAATTTTTATTGTCATTGGAGCTTTATTAGGTAATGTAATAGGTAATATCTTTGACTTGGAAATCTTTAAAATTTCAAAAAATGTAGGATTATATCCAACAACTTTAGATTTAGCTGTTTTAACTATCAATTTTGGTTTTCTTGTTAGTTTAAATTTAGCTAGTGTAATAGGAATATTTTTATCAATTATTTTTTATAAGAAATTTGTCCAATAGGTGATATATAATGTTAATTTTGGCTTCTAAATCTCCAAGAAGACAAGAACTATTGAATTTAATAGGTGTAGAGTTTACAGTTAAAGCTAGTAATATTAATGAAGAAGGAGTTTTAGCAACTACTTCTTCTGAATTAGCTGTAAGCTTAGCAACATTGAAGGGATTAGAAGTTTCGAGAAAATATCCTAATCCCGTCCTTGCAGCGGATACAGTGGTAGAAATTGAAGGAGAATTTTTAGGTAAGCCCCAAGATGAAAACCAAGCTATAGAAATGTTAAGAAAACTATCTGGCAGATATCACAATGTAGTAACTGGAGTAGTAATTTGTCAAAGGGGGCAAATTTTAGATTCCTTTTCAGAGTTAACAAAGGTTTATTTCAAAAAGTTAACAGAGGAAGAAATTAACTGGTACGTAAAGACCAAAGATCCCTTTGATAAAGCAGGAGGGTATGGTATCCAAACTCAAGGTGGTATTTTTGTTGAAAAAATTGAAGGTTGTTATTTTAACGTAGTTGGACTTCCCCTTGCAAAGACTGCAAATTCATTGAGGAAATTAGGTTTATACAAGTTGAAAGTTAACTAGGAGGTAAATATGAAAAAATTTAGGGACTTACCTATAACAGAAAAACCTAGGGAAAAACTTGTAAGATTCGGAACGGAAAATTTATCAGATTCCGAATTACTAGCCATTTTACTTAGAACTGGGACAAAAGATAAAACTGTTTTACAATTAGCCCAGGATATAATTAGGGAATATGGCTTAAAAGGCCTAGCTCAAATGGATATAGCAGACATTAGGAAAATACCTGGAATTGGTTTAGCCAAGGCCACTGAAATAAAAGCAGTTTTTGAAATAGCGGCCAGAATTCAAGGGAAAAGTATAAGTAGTAAGAAACAAATTTCATGCCCTAAAGATATTGTAGAGATAATGATCAATAAATTACAATATTTAAAACAAGAACATTTTTATATAGTTTTATTAAATACCAAAAATGTTATTATTTCTTATGAAGAAGTATCTAAAGGTGGTTTGAATATAGCTAGTATTTATCCTAGGGAAGTATTTAATAAGGCTATTAAAAACAGTGCTGCAAGGATAATTCTTGTCCACAATCATCCAAGTGGTGATCCCACCCCAAGCTTGGAAGATATCAATCTTACGAAACGCCTTATAGATGCAGGGAAATTGATGGGAATAAAAGTTTTAGATCATATTATAGTAGGACAAGAAGATTATATTAGTTTAAAAGAAGAAGGGTATTTTGATGATTAAGGGGTGATGAGTGGTAAATACAAAAAATTCCTCTTTAAATTTTGATAAATAGTAGTAAAATATATAGATAGACTAGAGATTGAAAGGAGAAAAAAACGGGATGAAAATTGCAGATTATTTTTCTAGTGATATTGGAATAGATTTAGGAACAGCTAATACTAATGTATTTGTTAAGGGTAAAGGTATAGTACTTAGAGAACCTTCGGTGGTTGCTATCCAAAAAGGTCGAGATAAAGAAAAAGTTTTAGCAGTTGGTTCAGCAGCTAAGAAAATGATAGGAAGGACACCGGGTAATATCGTAGCAATTAGGCCAATGAAAGATGGGGTAATTGCAGATTTCGATGTGACCCAGGAAATGTTAAGATATTTTATCAGTCAAGCATATAAAAGAAATATTTTTAAAAGAAAACCAAGGGTTGTTGTTTGTGTACCTTCTGGTGTCACTGCTGTAGAGGAGAGGGCAGTAAGGGAAGCTACTTTGTCTGCAGGGGCAAGGGAAGCCCATATTGTAGAGGAACCTATGGCTGCTGCTATTGGTGCCGGTCTACCGGTAGAAGAACCTACAGGCAGTATGGTTGTGGATATTGGTGGTGGAACTACAGATGTAGCTATCATATCTCTAGGGGGAATAGTAACCCATAGATCAATTAGAATAGGTGGAGACGAGCTAGATGAAGCTATTATCCACTATATAAAGAGAAATTATAACTTAATGATTGGGGACAGAACCGCTGAAGAAATTAAAATTTCTATTGGTTCTGCATATTTAGATGATGATAATACTGTAATGGAAATTAAAGGTAGGGATTTGGTAACAGGTTTACCTAAAGTACAGGCAATAACTACAAAAGAAATTAATCATGCAATGAAAGAACCTATTAATGCTATTATTGAAGCTATAAAAATAACTTTAGAGAAAACTCCACCTGAATTGGCAGCAGATATTATGGATAGAGGTATAATGATGACAGGGGGAGGAGCTCTATTAAGGGGATTAGATAGATTAATCGCTGAAGAGACAGGAATGCCTGTGGTGGTAGCGGAAAATGCTTTAGATAGTGTAGTATTAGGGGCAGGAAAAGTATTAGATAATTTAGATCTACTCAATCGAATTGCCTTAGCAAATAAGTCTGGGAAGTAAGCTTTTTGGGAAAGGGGGAGGACAATGCTAAATATTCAAACACATTTTAAAAAAATCTTTAACCTAGTGATAATTTTTATAGTTTTAAGTTTACTGATGAGTTGGACAACTAATGATAGACAAAAAGTTTCTATTATTGAAAGAGCCGTCCATCAGCTAGTTCTTCCCTTCCAAAAAGCTTTTACTATATCCACAAATTTTTTGAGGGACACATACAAGTCAGTGGTAGATGTTCGTAATGTCTATCTTGAAAACAAGAGATTAAAAGAAGAATTGGCCTATTATCAAGGGATTGAGCATCAACTCAATGAAGCCCGCTTAGCTAACAGAAGATTAACTCAACTCCTTGAATTTAAAGAAAGTACAGATATGACATTACTTCCAGCTATGGTTATAGGTCGAAGTCCTAATACTTGGTATTCATCTATAACTATTTCTAAAGGGGAAAAACACAATGTAGAAGTTGGTATGCCTGTGGTTACGAATAAAGGTTTAGTAGGGCGGATTATTGAAGTAGGACCTACAACTTCAAAAGTTAAATTAATAATTAGTCCTGATAATGCCGTAACTTCCTTTGTTCAAAGGACAAGGGATATAGGATTGGTAAGGGTTAGTCAAGAAAATCCTCAGCTTTTGGAAATCTCAAGGTTGGCGTATAATGTGGATATACAAGTTGGTGACACTATTATGACTTCAGGCTTGACAGGGAACTATCCTAATGGCATAGTAGTTGGAGAAGTTATTAAAATATATAACATTAATGATCAAACAACTGCTTTAATAAAACCTAGTGTTGATTTTGAAAGATTAGAAGAAGTTTTTATCATAACTAAATATGATAGAATTGAAATTGATGAGGAGTTATTAGAAGGAGAGGAGTAAAATGGGCGGTATCATTTCAGTTATTTTAATACTTATAATGGTTACTGCCCAAAGTAGCTTTTTTCCAGTAATATCTTTAGATGGAGCAGTACCAGATTTAGCTTTAATTTTTCTGGTACTTTTATCTTTAAAGAAACCTAAATTTTCCACTTATTTATTAGCTGCTTGGGCAGGACTTTTACAAGATGTTATATTTTATCCTGTGTTAGGGGTGTCAATAGGAGCGAAACTATTTGTATGTTTTGTATTGATTAATTTTGTTAAACCCCAGTTTAAAGATAGTATTTATCATGTAATAGCATTGAGTATATTAGCCTTTTTTGTCCATGAGATAACAATTTATACTTTTTTTTCAATGCTCAATATTTCTCAAAATAATTTGTTTTGGTACTTAAGTAATATGGCACCTTATCTAATTTATAACTTAATTATGGTTATTTTATTATATAAACCCTTAAATAAGTTTATAGAAAACAATAATTTTTGGGGCTAAAGGGAGGAGGAGTAATATGGCAAAACCAAATGAAACTAGAATTAATAGTATTATGTATCTTTCGGTACTCATTGTTGCCATCTTAGTTCTCCGTTTAGTATTGCTTCAGGTCTTTCTATGGGAAAATCATTTGGCAATGGCGCAAAGGAATATGAGCCGTTTAGTTCCTATTCCTGCTCCTAGGGGGATGATACTAGATCGAAATGGGGAGATTATTGCTAGAAATCGCTATAGATATGAATTAGCCCTTAGAACTGATCCTAAAAAAAATTGGGAAGAGACTTATAATAATTTAGTAGAATATTTTCTTTCAAAAGATATTTGGGATGAGGAACAGGTTGAAAAAAATTATGACATCCTTGCAAGGAATAGAAGATATCAAGATCCTGTCGTTATAGAAAGGGATTTAGATCCCAAAATAATGTTTGAATTAGAAGAAAATAGGTGGTTATACCCCCATATGGAAATAATTCAAAGGCCTATCCGTTATTATGAAGAAAGTACTTTTTTCCCACAACTCATGTTAGGAATGTTAGAAGGGGGAGCGCCTAGGGAAAATTCATTAGAGGCCAGATGGGATGAATTTTTAAGGGGTAGAGATGGCTATGAGTTATGGACTGTTAATGTCAATAATGTTCCTATTGGAAATGAGCCAATTTATATAGAACCAGCGACACCTGGTAACAATGTAGTTTTAACTATTGATGCAGATCTTCAAAGATATGTTCAAAAGGTACTAACAGAAGCCATTGAAGAAAATAAGAGGAGGCAGTTATCAAGGGGACAAAACCCAGCAAGACATGGGGCAGCTTTAGTAGTTGATGTCCGTACAGGGGATATTTTAGCAGTTGCCAGTTATCCAGAAGTTGATATAAATGATTTACACAGTACTAAATTGAGGGATTATTTTCAGGAACTAGATAATAACTATAATAAAAAGTTCCCTGTATCTGCCCATCAAAGTACAAGATATTTTGAATTTCCACCTTTTAGGGCATCTTTTGGTATTGGCTCTACTGCTAAAATCCTCAGTAGTATAATTGCATTAGAAGAAGGTATTATTACCCCAAATCAGAGATATAATGATACAGGTAGGTATTCACCTAAAGATTCGCCAGAAACGGTAGTTTCAAATCATCGCAACAGTGTTCATGGTATGGTCAATTTAAAAGAGTCTTTTCAAGTATCATTAAACACTTATTTTGTTTGGATGCTGGATCAGTTACCTGGAAATATTCGGGAAAGGGAAAGGTTAATTAGAACATACACCGACGCCTTTGGACTTACTTTAGAAACTGGTCTAACAGATGTAAACGATTCTATTGCTAATCAAATAGGGAGACTATTTGATGAAAGGGATAGAGGGGGAGGAGGTCCTGGAAATCTCGACCCTAGCAGATTTCCTTTAGGTGCCCAGGCCCACATCAATGTTTCCCCATTACACATGGCTAACCTAGTGTCTATAGTAGCTAATAAAGGATATCACTATAAACCAAGGTTAGTTAAACAAATAGAAGATCAACAAGGCAACATTATAAAAAAGTTCGAACCTGAAATCTATAGGACTGTTCCTAAGGATTTAGTTTCAGATAAAACTTATGAAATAATGCATGAAATAATGAATGCTGTAACTAAGTATGGTCCAAGAACAGGTACCAGTGCCTCGGCATTTAGTGGCTTTCCTATTGAAGTAGCAGCTAAAACAGGAACATCCCATGTTCAAAGTAAAGGAGACCATTCTTGGTGGGTTGGCTTTGCTCCTTTAGATAAACCAGAAATAGCAGTGGTTGTCTTTATTGAACATGCAGACATGCATGGTATTGTAGGCCCAACAGCCAGGAAGATAATGGATAAATATTTTGGGTTAATTAAAGAGTAATATAAAATTCTTAAAAAAGTCCCTTTTTTTAGGGACTTTTTTCCTGTCTTGCAGGAATTAGATTATTTATGCCGAATAATTTCATGTAAACTTTTTTCAGAAGGTGATAAAATAGATGAAGAATAAAACATTCCATGTGAGAGGGACTAGAAAATGTATAGAGATTTATGTAAAAGCCGAGAATTTAGAGTTATTTTTATCTGAATTCCAAAACTATATTGAGGAAAATAAAGCTTTCTTTAAAAGTGGTAATTTTCAAATCATAGGGATCGATGAAGGTAGTAATCATCATATAATTAACCAATTAAAGGAATTAGAAATCAAATATAGTATTAATATTTCAGTTGTATCCCAGCAAAAACTTGACCCTAATATGCTGTGGTCAAGGAACTTAACCAATTATCACCTCAAGACAATTAGATCAGGTCAAAGTATTACTTATGACGGTGATGTGGTGATTATTGGTGATGTTAACAGTGGTGGAGAAATAATAGCTACTGGTAATATTACTATTACAGGTACCCTTAGAGGAAAAGCCCATTGTGGCTTTCCCGATAATCAAAATTGTTTTATAATAGCTAATAAAATGATCAATACACAAATAAGAATTGGTGAAAAAATCGGATCTGTAGGAAATCCATCCCTTTTCCAAAGGGATGGTAAAATAGCTTTTATAAAAGATGGTGAAATCAAAATTGTAAATATTAGTGAATGGCAAAGGAGAGGAGAATAGTCATGGGAAAAACTATTGTAATTACTTCAGGTAAAGGTGGAGTAGGTAAAACTACTACAACAGCTAATATTGGTGCAGCTTTAGCTATGCTAAATAAAAGGGTTGTTTTGATCGATGCAGATATTGGTTTGAGAAATTTAGATATGATTTTAGGTTTAGAAAACAGGATAGTGTATGACATAGTAGAAGTAGCTGAAGGGAAAGCAGACTTAAAAAAAGCTTTAATTAAAGATAAAAAGTTTAATGATAACTTATATTTACTTCCTGCTTCACAAACTAGGGACAAATCTGCCCTATCACCCCAACAAATGGTAGATATATGCAGCCAGTTAAAAGAAGAATTTGATTATGTATTAATAGACTGCCCAGCAGGAATTGAACAAGGTTTTATTAATGCTATAGCTGCAGCAGAACAGGCAATAATTGTAACTAATCCTGAACTGTCTTCTGTAAGGGATGCTGATAGGGTTGTTGGTTTATTGGAAAGCCAAGGGTTTGATAAACCATTGTTAATAGTTAATCGTGTAAGACCTAATATGGTTAAAAAAGGGGATATGCTTGATATTGTTGATGTTGTCGAGGTTTTAGCCATTGAATTACTAGGTTTTGTTCCTGAAGAAGATAAAATAATTTCTTCTACTAATAGGGGAGTTCCAGTTGTACTAGATCATACATCTAGGGCAGCTACGGCATTTAAAAATATTGCCCAAAGAATAAATGGTGTTAAGGTACCTTTAATGCCCTTTGAAGATGATGGGTTAATAAAAAAGATGTTCAAAAAAATAGGGATGTTTAAATAAGGGGGTATATCATGGTTTTTTTTAACAGGGAATCTATTAATAGCCAGTCAAAGGAAATAGCAAAGGATAGGTTAAAGTTTGTTTTGATTCATGATAGGTCAAGGATTAACCCAGAAATAATTAGTAAGATTAAAGAAGAAATGCTACAAGTAATAAGTAAGTATTTAGATGTTGATATGGAAAGTTGTGAAATTAACCTAAAAAATGAAAAAAGGGAAACTATTTTAGAAGCAAATATACCCATTTCAAAAAAGAATTAAATGTAATATAATATATAAATGTGAGAAAGGAGGGAGAAGCTTTGATTGATAAGAAAAATTTTGCCAATTTTGATTTTCCGTTGTTGATTGTTACTATATTCCTTTCTATTATTGGAATTTTTGCAGTATATCAAGCTTCAAACTCCCATTACCTCAAAATGCAAAGCCTTTGGTTTATAATTGGTTTAGGCGTTATGGCTGTAGTAATTTACTTTGACTATAAAGATTTCAAAAGTATAATTTATTTAATTTACGGTGCTAACATTTTGTTATTATTATCAGTTATGTTTTTTGGTAAAGCAAGTTTAGGAGCACAGCGTTGGATACAAATAGGAGCCTTTAGATTACAGCCATCAGAATTTGCTAAAGTAGCAATTATTATTACCTTAAGTTATTTAATGTCTAGAGAAGAGTTGCAGATCAATTCTTTATTAGATTTGATAAGACCTGGAATTCACGTAGCAGTACCAATGGTGTTAATTTTTCTTCAGCCAGACTTAGGTACTTCATTGGTTTTTATAGCAATAATGGCAGGCATGTTGTTTGTAGCGGGATTAAAGTGGAGGCATATTGTATTATTAGGGATACTTGGGGTATTAACTTCAATTTTCGCTTATTATAAAGTATTAGAAGAATATCAAATTAATAGATTAATTGCCTTTACTGATCCATTTAAATATTATCACACCATTGGTTTTCAAATCGTTCAATCTTTAATAGCCATTGGTTCAGGGGGGATTTGGGGTAACTGGTTTACTGGTAGTAACCCCCGATATGACAGAATTATCCCCTATGACATAACTGACCATGGTTTTGTTCCTGAACCCCATACAGATTTCATTTTCTCCGTGATAGGGGAAAAGTTTGGTTTAATAGGAACGACTATAGTACTAATGTTATTTTTATTTATGATTTATCGAATTCTTCAAATTGCATTGACGGCTTCCGATGAATTTGGTACTTTTATTTGTGTAGGTGTAGCTTCAATGTTAGCATTTCAAATTTTGGTTAATGTGGGAATGACCTTGTCTATTATGCCTGTTACCGGATTACCATTACCTTTTATATCTTATGGAGGTAGTAACTTTTTATCTAACTGTATTGCCATTGGTTTAGTATTAAATGTAGCCCTTCGCAGGGAAAGAGATACAATCTTTTAACACTAAAAGCAGTAGCTAAACAAAGCTACTGCTTTTGGTATTTTTTTATTATTTTTTAATATAAATTATTAGAGAAGGAGGGGGAGGAAAATGGAATCTCAATTAAAAAGAAAATTAGAGATGAGATTAAGGGAAAGAAGTTTAAAATATAATTTTGAAAAAGATGAAGAGGACGGGATGTTTACTAGTATTTTAGGTTCTAGTTTTTGTTGGTTACTATGTATAGCTATAGGATTATTTATTTATATGAATAGCTTTTTATATAATGATTTTTCACAGTGGCTTATTTCTAAAATTACAGTTTACATAGATGGCAGTAAAGATATAAATTTATATGATAGTATTGTCAGTTGGTTAAGTAATTTTAAAAATAATTGATATTAAGGACGGAATTGATTAAAATGTATATCGGTAGATTAGCAGGTATCAATCTTAAACTGAATAATTTATTTTTAGTGATGATAATTTGTATGGGTTTATTAGGAATGTTAGTAGATAGTTTATTAATCTTCTTAGTAGTAATTGTACATGAAATCGGCCACGTAATAGTAGCTAAAAAACTTAATTATGATGTAGAAAGTATTGAACTGTTACCCATTGGGGGTGTAGCTAAAATTTATGAGGGGGATTATAATAAAAGCTCAGATGAATGGTTTATAGCCTTATCAGGGCCTATAAATAACATTTTATTTGTTATAGTTTTGTTATTTATCCCCGGAAGTGATAGGTTAATTAAATATAACTTGACATTGTTTATGTTTAATCTCTTACCTGCTTTTCCCCTTGATGGTGGTAGATTGTTAAAAGCTAAATTAGCAAAAAAACGCTCAATGGTAGAAGCTAAAAAACTTGCATCAATAGTAGGGATTATAATTGGTTTAACTATTTTGTCTATGGCTTATTTTTACTATTATATCAAGGCTGATTTTTTGTATTTATCTATCCTTGGCTTTTTTTTGATTATATCTGCTATAAAAGAGTATAAATCAGCGAAATTTTTACCTATACGTATGGGTATTGGGAAAGAAGAAAAGATTATTGATATTGTAGAAGGAAAGATTTTGATTTGTTCTTTGAGGGTAAAAATTAACGAAATAATAAAGCATCTCGAAACCGATAGGGGGATATTAATCTGTATAATTGATGAAAAAGGTGAAGTTGTAGATTTAATAACAGATAAAAAAGTCTTACAAGTTTATAATAAAGGTTTAGGTAACCTAACATTAAAACAGCTACTCTTAGAGTATTAGCTGTATTTTTTTGTAATACTAAAAGAGATGATATTTGCATTATTATGTAAATATGGTAATATGATAAGGAAGAAATTTTGGGAGGAACTGAAATGCAGCACAACCTTTATAAAGAAATATTACATAAAGTAGAAAAACCATCAAGATACACAGGTAATGAGTGGAATATTATCAAAAAAGATCTGGATAAAGTTGATGTCTCTATGTTATTAGCCTTTCCAGATGTATATGAAGTTGCTATGTCCCACTTAGGTTTTAAAATTTTATACCACATTGTAAATTCCAGGGAAGAATTTGCTGCAGAAAGGGTAAATGCCCCTTGGTTAGACTTTGAGGAACAATTAAGGGAAAATGATCTACCCTTATGTTCTTTAGAAAGTCAGCAACCAATAAATAAATTTGATGTTATAGGATTTACCTTACAATATGAAATGAGTTATACTAATATTTTAAATATCCTTGATTTAGGGAAAATCCCAGTATTAGCTGACGAAAGAACTGATAAAGACCCTATTATTGTAGCAGGAGGTCCTTGTGCCTTTAACCCTGAACCATTATATAACATTATTGATGTATTTATTATTGGAGAAGGAGAAGAAGTAATACTTGAATTTTTAGATGCAGTTAGAAAGTGGAAGAAAAGAGGGGGCAGTAAAGAAGAACTTTTTCAGGAGTTAGTCCAGATACCTGGAATATATATTCCTAAATTTTATGAAGTGAAGTACGATGAATCAGGGAAGTATCTAGGGACTTTTCCTATTTCAGAGAAGTACCCTAAAGTAATTACTAAACGATACATTAAAGATATATCTATGGCTGATTTTCCTAAAAGCATGCTAGTTCCATTTATGGAAATAGTACACGACAGGATTATGCTGGAAATATGTAGAGGTTGTAGTAGAGGTTGTAGATTTTGTCAGGCAGGAATGTTATATAGACCTGTACGGGAAAAAAATTTACAATCACTAATTGAACAAGCAGAACATTTAGTAAAAAGTACAGGATATGGAGAAATATCTTTAAGTTCTTTAAGTAGTGCAGATTATTCTGAAATTCAAAGGTTGACTAAAGAATTATTAGATAAGTATAAAGACCAAAGTATTAGTGTATCTTTACCTTCTTTAAGGGTAGATTCATTTTCTATTGAATTAGCTCAAATGGTTCAACAGGTCCGAAAAACTGGATTAACCTTTGCGCCGGAAGCTGGGACCCAAAGATTAAGGGATGTAATCAATAAAAATGTGACAGAAGAAAATCTCATTAAAGCTGTGGAAGATGCTTTTAAAGCTGGATGGAATAGAGTAAAGTTGTATTTTATGATTGGGTTACCTACAGAAACATATGAAGATTTAGATGGAATTGTAGACTTAGCAAATAAAGTAGTAAAAGCTTATAAACAACACGGAAAAAATCTTAGTCGTTTTTCAGTAACTGTAAGTACATCTTCCTTTGTACCTAAGCCCCATACTCCTTTTCAATGGTTTCCTCAATTAAGTAAAGAGGAGTTAATTAATAGACAAAACTATTTAAAAGAGAAACTGCGTTCTAAATATATAAATTATAATTGGCATGAAGTAGATATCAGTTATCTGGAAGGAGTTTTTGCTAAAGGGGATAGACAATTAAGTCATGTTTTATATAGAGCTTGGCAAAAGGGATGTAAAATGGATGGCTGGAATGATCATTTTAAACTTGAAAAGTGGATGGAAGCATTTGAAGAATCAGGGATAAATCCAGATAACTATGTTTATGGAGAAATTAATTTAGATTCTCCTTTACCATGGGACCATATATCTTCAGGTGTAAATAAAAAATATTTGGCAATGGAATATAAAAAGGCATTGGAAGGTAAGTTGACTGAAGATTGTTCTTTTAGTGCCTGTGGTGGTTGTGGAGTATGCCATAATTTACACTATGATATACAAAAAGTAAGGAGAGGTTCTAATGTATAAATACTGGATTAAATATCAAAAAGGTGAAGAAGTTCGCTTTATATCCCATTTAGACCTTTTACGGGCTTTTGAAAGAACCTCTAGAAGAGCTGGCGTACCAATAGCTTATTCTCAGGGATATAATCCCCATCCTAAATTAAGTTTTGCTACTCCCTTATCTGTAGGAATAGTATCCTACGGGGATTATTTGGAAATAGAGTTGACAAAAGACCTAGAAACAGATGAGATAATTAATAAAATGAATGCTAATCTTCCTCAAGGAATCAAGCTTTTAGATGGGAAAAAACTAACTAAAAAGGTTCCAACATTAGGGGCATTGGTAGAAGCGGCAGAGTATAAAGTAAAGGTTAAATCATTAGAATTAGAAGGGAAAATCAAAGAACTTTTAAATAGTGAAAATATCTATATCCAAAGAACTAGTAAAAAAGGAATTAAAATGGTAGATATATTGCCATTAATTTTAAAACTAGAATATAAAGATGATGTACTTTCTATGTTATTGACTACAAGTAGCACCGCTAACGTAAAACCTAAGGAAGTTTTATCAATCTTAAATATAGATAATCCTAATATTGATAAAATAGAGACATATTGTTCTAAGGGGGATAAATTAGTTACACCTTTACAATGGTTAAATTAGGGAAAACAGCAAAGGGGAAGTGACATCTTGAAAAAGGAAATTATTATTAGCTACAAAACTAATAATACTAGGGTGGCGTTATTAGAAGAAGGTCAACTGGTAGAATTTTATACAGAGGGAGAAACCAATACTAGAAGTGTAGGGAACATATATAAAGGAATAGTCCAGGATATATTGCCGGGAATGCAAGCGGCTTTTGTAAACATCGGTTTTAGTAAAAATGCATTTTTATATGTTGGTGATTTGGTTACTAATGGAGAAGAACATCAACAACCTATAGAAAAACTCCTTAAAAAAGGCCAAGAAATAATGGTACAAATCTCCAAAGAAGGAGTGGGTGGTAAAGGTCCTAGGGTAACTTGTCAACTGACAATACCGGGAAGATATTTAGTCCTCATGCCCTTTAACAATTATATAGGTATTTCTAGAAGAATTGAGGATGAAGGGGAGCGAGAACGGCTAAAGGAAGTAGCTGAAGAAATTAAAGATCCCAATATGGGTTTAATTGTCCGTACAGTAGCTCAATATATCGATAAAGAGGAATTAGAGAACGATTTAAATTATCTATTTGGTCTTTGGAATAATACTTTAGAAAACTATCAAAACTATCCAAGTCCAGCCTTAATTTATAATGATGTGGATTTAGTTGAAAGGGCTTTGAGGGACCTTTTTGATAATCAGGTTGATGGTTTATATATAGATGATCATGAGCAATATCGTAAAATAGTTAATATATTAAAGAGAAAAGCTGGGCATAGTCATTTATTAAATAAAGTTAGATTATATCAATCAAAGAGTCCGATATTTCATGCCTTCGGGATAGAAAAAGATTTAGAAAAAGCCTTTCAACGGAAAATTTGGTTAAAAAATGGTTCATATCTTATAATTGATCAATTAGAAGCATTAACTGTCATAGATGTTAATACTGGAAAATTTGTTGGCACTAATAATTTAGCTGATACGGTACTACAAACTAATTTAGAAGCAGTAAAAGAAATTTGCAGGCAAATTAGATTAAGGGAT
Organism: Anaerobranca gottschalkii DSM 13577; assembly: GCF_900111575.1. Lineage (NCBI taxonomy): Bacteria > Bacillati > Bacillota > Clostridia > Eubacteriales > Proteinivoracaceae > Anaerobranca > Anaerobranca gottschalkii. The sequence goes on from NZ_FOIF01000002.1 coordinate 63,755, forward strand.
GTTAGTGGAATTATAATTATTGATTTTATTGATATGTTTAGGGAAGAAGATAAAGAATTAGTTTTAAAATATTTAGAAGCTGAAATGAAAAAAGATCAAACAAAGGGGCAAATCTTAGGAATAACAAAATTAGGTTTAGTAGAAATAACCAGGAAAAAAGTAAGGAAGGGAATATATAATTCTCTACAGCAAGTTTGCCCAACATGTCATGGTATAGGTAAAACTATGACTAAATCAGCTTTAAAGATGTTTTTAGAAGATAAAATAAGAAATTATGTATATGCAAATCAGAGTAAACAATTTGAAGTAAAAGTAAATCCTGTAATGGTAGAAGAATTAACAAAGACATTAGACATCTTTCAGCAGGAACTAGGAGTAAAATTGATTATTAAATCTGTTGAAAATGTAGAGGCTAATTATTTAGAAATTGAAAGTACCTAAACCTTGACAAGCTTAAGTTATTTATGATATTATTTTCTAGTAACTGCTTAGTTACAACCGCACATAACAGGTTTTAAATCCTGAATAGGTACCTGAATTTGGCGAGTATTTTTTGAGGAGGTGGAATACCTATGTACGCTATAATTAAGACAGGTGGAAAACAGTACAAAGTTTCTGAAGGAGATGTAATTAAAGTAGAAAAGCTAGATGCTAACATCGATGAAATTGTTGAAATCAATGATGTTCTAGCTATTTCTAACGGAACAGAACTTACTGTTGGTAAACCAGTAGTAGAAGGTGCTAAAGTTCAACTTAAGGTACTAGAACACGATAAAGCTAAGAAAATTATCGTATTCAAGTACAAACCTAAAAAGAACTATCGCCGTAAAACTGGTCACCGTCAACCATTTACAAAAGTAGTTGTAGAAAAAATTATTAACTAATGCTATGGTTAAAGTGAAGTTAAAAAAACAAAAAGAATGTTATCTAGGTTACGAAATTACTGGGCATAGTAATTATTCCCAGCATGGAGAAGATATAGTGTGTGCAGCAATTTCAGCATTAGCACAGACGACTCTTCTAGCAATAAAAGAATTAGTAACAGAAGATTTAACCTATGATATTAGTTCAGGGTATTTAAAAGTCACATACCCTGAAAATCTTACAGAAAAACAACGGGCAGATATAAATTTATTAACAGAATCTATGTTCTTAGGATTAAGGGAAATAGAAAAACAGTATGGAAAATATTTGAAAGTTTCTATTATCTCTATTTAAAAAAAGGAGGTGTCTTGAAATGCTAAGATTTGACCTTCAACTATTTGCATCTAAAAAAGGTGTTGGTAGTTCTAAAAACGGTAGGGATAGTCACTCTAAGAGGCTTGGAGTAAAAAGACAATCTGGTCAATTCGTTACCGCTGGATCAATATTAGTACGCCAAAGGGGTACTAAGTTTCACCCTGGTAAAAATGTTGGTATTGGTGGCGATGATACTTTATTTGCCAAAATAGATGGTATCGTAGCCTTTGAGAATAAAGGAAAAAACAAAAAACAAGTTTCTATATATGCTGTAGAAGAGCAAGCAGCTAATGCTTAAAACCTGGGAGTTACCCAGGTTTTACTAATTTTATCTACTGAAAAAGCAGGACTTTTTATAAGATTGTCGAATAAATTATTAATCATTGTTTATTAAAGGAGCTTTTATATGCTTTTTCTAATGCTTTTATCAATAATATTTATTTTGTTAAATTTATATTTGTTTACTTATCTTTTTGTTACGAGAAAGATAAACTCAATTTTTCGCCATGATTTATATAATGATTTACAACTTATAGATGGTTTTTTAATGTTAGATAAAAGGGATAAATGTAAAGAATACCTAAATAATGCTTATGAGAAAAAAGACTTATATGCTAAATTGGAACGAACAAATCTATTAATTAAAATATCTTATTTATTATTATATTATAAGCTTCATAAAATAACTTCTAATTTCCGTATTTATTTAAATCAAAATATCAGTACAAATATGTTTTTTTCCGTCAAATTTGTAAAAACTATCTTTAAGATATATAATTATTTAAAATCTAAAGATCATCATTATACTAAAGTTAATGATGATATTATTACATTTACCATTGAAATAGAAAAAGACTGTATAGAAATTTTGACTCCTAATTCAGGAATAAGTTTTCCTTTATAGGACAAATTATTAGTTGCTTTGATTTAGAAAGGGATGAATTAAAATGTTTATAGATAAAGTGAAGATCTATATTAAAGCAGGGGATGGTGGTGATGGAGCTGCCACTTTCCGTAGAGAAAAATATGTAGATATGGGTGGTCCAGATGGTGGTGATGGTGGAGATGGCGGCAGTGTAATTTTTGTAGCTGATCCCAATATCAACACATTACTTGATTATAAATATAAGAAACACCACAAAGCCCAGTCAGGGGGTAAAGGCCAAAAGAAAAATAGACATGGAAAAAACGGTGAAAATCTCTATCTTAAAGTTCCTGTTGGTACTGTCATAAGGGAAGCAGAAACTTTAGGAGTTATTGCTGACTTAACGGAACCAGGTCAAGAAGTAGTTGTGGCAAAAGGAGGAAGGGGTGGTAGAGGTAATGCCCGCTTTGCCACTTCTACCCGTCAAGCACCTAAAATTGCAGAAATGGGAGAACAAGGTGAAGAATTAGAAGTAATTTTAGAATTAAAAGTTTTAGCAGATGTAGGTCTTGTCGGTTTTCCAAATGTAGGGAAGTCCACATTGTTATCAGTAGTAACTTCCGCTCAGCCTAAAATTGGCAATTATCATTTCACAACTCTCCATCCTAATTTAGGTGTTGTTAAAGTTAAAGACAAATCCTTTGTTTTAGCTGATATCCCTGGTTTAATTGAAGGTGCCCATCAAGGAGCAGGACTAGGTTTACAGTTTTTAAGGCATATAGAAAGAACTAGAATGTTAGTCCATGTTATTGATATATCAGGTTCTGAACAAAGGGATCCTTATAAGGATTTTGTAACCATAAATAATGAATTACTCCAATATAATGAAAGGTTTGCTTTACTTCCTCAAGTTATTGCTGCAAATAAAATAGATTTAGTGGAAGATGTAGAAAAAACTTTAAATGAATTTAGAGAAAAGATAGGTGATAAATATAAAGTATTTCCTATATCTGCTGCAACTAAAGAAGGTGTTGAAGAGTTATTTAATTATTTAGCGGCACAATTAGATGTTATTCCTAAAGTACAACTATTTAAAGCTGAAGACTTTAAAATTTATAAACCAAAAGAAGAAGAGGAATTTACAATTACTAAAGATGGTGATATATTTGTTATAGAAGGAAAAAAAGTAGAAAAGCTCCTTCGAATGACCAATTTTGATAATTATGATAGTCTATTAAGATTTCAAAGAGCTTTAAAGAAATCAGGTATTGAAGATGCACTACGTCAAAAGGGGGTAAAAGAGGGGGATACAGTAAGGATACTTAATTTAGAGTTTGAAGTTAAATGGTAGTTTATTATGATTTTAAACTTAATAATTATGAAAGATTATTTTAAGGAGGATTTTTTGGTCGTGGATTGCGTGCAATGTGGCAATTGTACTTTGGGAGAGAGAACTTATTATTGTATTAAAGAAGGGGGCTTTGTAATTAATCCCAAATATGTTTGTCAAGAGAAAAAAAGAATTGGTTGGAAGAAAGAAGATTTTCGCAGAGTGAGAAAAGAAAAAGAGGCACAAAAAGCATAAAATACAAAAGCAAGCCTATAAGCTTGCTTTTTGAATAGAGAAGGAGATGAAGAAATGTTATCTAGTAAACAAAGGAGATACTTAAAAAGTTTAGCAAATACTATAGATCCAATATTTCAAGTTGGTAAAAATGATATAACAGAAAATTTAATTAAACAATTAAATGATGCTTTAGAGGCTAGGGAATTAATAAAAGTTAAAATATTAAAAAATAGTATTTTAGAAAAAGAAGATGCAGCAGAGGAAATTTCTAAACTTACTAATAGTGAAGTAGTTCAAATTCTCGGTTCAATAATTACTTTATATAGACCATCTAAAAAAAATAAAATAGAATTGCCAAAGTAGGGTTATAGAATGGATAAAATCTTTATTTTTGGTGGCTCTTTTGATCCCATTCATTTGGGACATTTAATCTTAGCTCAGATTTGTGGACAAAGGTTAAAGGCAAGGGTGGTTTTTCTACCTACAGGGAATCCACCCCATAAAATTATTACTACACCAGTAAAACATAGGTTAGAAATGCTTAAATTGGCCATTAAAGATAATGAAAATTTTGAAATTTGCACCTATGAAGTAGAAAAACAAGGAGTAAGTTATACCTTTGAAACCTTAGCTTATTTAAAGGAATTTTATAATAAAGATATCTATTTTTTCGTAGGTGGAGATTCCCTTTTAGATATCCATAAATGGAAAGAACCTGAAAAAATATTAGACCTTTGTACTTTGGTTTATGCAAAACGAAAGGGTTTTGAAATTGATGTCTACAATCACTTAAAAGCCCATGGTTTAAACCCTAACAGAGTAAAGGAAATAGATACACCGATAATTGAAATTTCCTCAACAGATATTCGTCTAGAAGTAAAGAGGGGGAATAGCATCAAATACTTGGTACCCGATGCAGTGGAGAAATATATTTATCTCCATAGTTTATATAAGTAATTTATAGTGATTACAAAGGGGAGGGGAGTATCATGAGTTATAGATCAAGGAACCAAAGATTTGGTAAAAAGAAAAAGGGAAAATTTAAAGGGTTTTTGAAGTTAACTTTACTTTTTACTTTAGTGGTATTTATAATATTTATCTATCGGGCAGTTAATTTAATAACAGTGCTGCAAGGTAAAGAAGGTTATTTTCAAAGGAAAGCTCAAAATTTAGAGACATATTTAATAGCATTTACAACAACAAATGAAGAAACAAAGGAAGAAAATTTGCAGACTGTTTTTATTTTATCAGTTGATAAAGAAGGGGCAGCATATTTTTTAGATATACCTAGTAATACTAGGGTAGATAGTAATATGGAAAAAGTATTATTATCAGATTTATATACCCAAAAAGGGGTACAAGGGCTATTAGGGGGTATAGAAAACTTATTAGACGGGAACTTAAGTATCAATAATTATTTGGTAATTAAAGAAGATGGTTTATTGAATTTAGTTGATAAATTAAGAGGGTTAACTATAGCAGATTTGCCTAAAAATTATATATTAGGTAATATAACATATTATACCGGTTACAACCGAAATTTTGATAGAACTCGGGTACAGCATTTTTTTAGTTTTATTGAAGAAAATAATAGGGGATCATATATTGAAAGACAAATAATAGTTCTTCAAAACTTATTTGATCAATATTTTAAATTTGGAAAAGCTGTAAGTCTAGTATCGGGGATTTCTTCCCTAGATAGTAGTTTTATCACTGACATGACTATTAGAGATCTAGCTTGGTTTAGAAATATGTTAGATGATGTTATTTCTAGGGAAAGTTATACTATGACTGTACCAGGAAAAACTGAAAGACTACTAGATGAAAAAGTTTGGATTGTTAACACAGAAAGTTTAAACTCAGTTATTAATAATATTAAATTTGGTCAACCTATTGTCGATAAAACTTCTATTAATTTGGAAGTCTTAAATGGTAATGGTAAAAGTGGTATAGCAGGAAGATATGCAAGAATTATTGAAACTTTAGGTTATACTAATATTAGTACTGGCAATGCAGATAATTACAATTATCCAAAAACAATTATTCGTTATCCCCAAGGATACAGATTTTTGGCAGAAGAAATTGCTATAAAGCTAAATATTGAAGGTGATTTTATTGAAGATGATATAAGTAATAAAATTATAGTAATCATAGGAAAAGATTTAGATTGAGGGAGGAAAATCATTGGAAATTTTACAATTAACTCAAACCATAGCCAAAGCAATTGATGATAAAAAAGGTGAAGATATTAAAATTTTAGATCTTCAGGGTTTAACAGAGATTGCTGATTTTTTTGTTATTGCTAGTGGTAATACTCAATCACATCTAAAAAGTATTTGTGATTTTATTGATGAAAAAACAAAGGAAAAGGGGATTAACCCTATTAGTACTCAAGGTTATGATGAAGCTATTTGGATTGTAATGGATTATGGTGATATAGTAGTACATCTTTTTAACCCAGAAAGTAGGGAATATTATCAGTTAGAAAAATTTTGGAGAAATGCTAAAAATATAGAATTAATGTCTTCTTAATCTATAGAATTTATGGTACAATGGTAATGGGTGAAAAAAATGAATATAGATATAGTTAAAAACTTAGATCTTTTCCAAAATGCCGATGAAAAAACTTTAGAAACAATAGCAAATTTATTAAAGATAAAAAACTATCCAAAAGGAAGCCATATTTTTTTAGAAGATCAAAAGGCTTTCGGAGTTTGTTTTTTAATTGAAGGTGCAATAAAGCTTTTAAAATCAGACTCTTTTGGAAAAGAGCATATATTAAAAATGGTTCCAGAAGGTTCTGTTTTTGGCGAAATTGTCTTATTTTTAGGTGGTAATTATCCTGCCACAGCCTTGGCAGTTAAAGATAGTAAGGTTGCCATTTTATATAATGAAGAGCTAGAAAAACAAATAGCTAATAATCCTTTGTTAGCGATAAATTTAATTAAGATAATTTCTACCCGTTTGCGAATAGCTCAAGATAAAATAAAAGAATTAGCTCTTTTAGATACAAAAAGACGCTTATATAATTTAATTTTAAAATGGGCTGAAGCAAAATGTTACGGTTGTACCGGGTGTATAAAATGTACAAAGTGTACTAACGATAAAATTATTATAGATATGAAATTAACCCAACAAGAAATAGCTGAATTAATTGGTACTACTAGGGAAACAGTAACTAGAACATTAAAAGAATTAAAAGATAAAGGAATTATTGAATTAAAAAAAGGAAAAATTATTTTGTTAGCTTTGGATAGGTTGAAAAACCTATGCATTGATATAATATAAAGGAGGAATTTAAATGATTACAAAAGAAATGACTATAAGGGAAGTATTACAAAAGGATCCCAGAACTGCTGATGTATTTATGAAATACGGTATGCATTGCTTAGGATGTCCATCTGCAACAGGTGAAAGTGTTGCTCAAGCAGCCATGGTACATGGTATAGATGTTGAAAAACTAATCAAAGAATTAAATGAAGTAATCGCTCAATAGTGACCAAAGCTCCCCTGCAATAGGGGAGCTTTTTTAATGTATTTTTTGAAGGATTTTTTTAATTTTTGTAGAATTCTGTCTATGGGGGTGATAAAGTGGATAAAGATAAAATATATATAAGTATTATTGTGTTTTTATTGGTAATTATAATAGGTGGAGTTACTTATTTTCAATGGATTCAACCAAGTCCTACTTTGAATATAACAATTCCTGAAGGAGAAAAGCAACAAAATACAAAGGAAGAATATATTTATGTCCATGTCAGTGGCCATGTTTTAAATCCCGGTGTATACCAATTACTGTCAGGGTCTAGGGTTTATCAGGCAATAGGATTAGCTGGGGGTCCTACGGAAGAAGGAGATATCCAGAAATTAAATTTAGCTCAAATAGTTCAAGATGGGCAAAAAATCATAGTACCGGGAGAAAAGGATGAGGGGACTGATTCTAATTTTAATTTATCTAGTGATTTGGGGAAAATAAATATAAATACTGCCCCTTCAGAACTTTTACAAACTTTGCCAGGGATAGGCCCTGCTAAAACTCAGGCAATAATTGATTATCGCCAAAAAAACGGGGCATTTACAAAAATTGAAGATATTCAAAAGGTATCTGGAATAGGCCCAGCCACTTTTAACCAAATAAAGGATAAAATAACAGTGAATTAGCTTATAGTGTTGATTATGGGTTGCCCTTTTTGGGATATCATGGTACTATATATAAATAAGAAAGGAGGTTTTTTGAGTGGAATTATGGTTTACAGAAAGAGAAACAGATAATATTAAGGTGCAATGGAAGGTCAACAAAACCCTCTATTCTAAAAAATCCCCTTTTCAACAAGTGGATATCGTAGAATTTGCAGAATTTGGTAGAGCTTTGGTTTTAGATGGTATTATTCAAACTACCATATTTGATGAATTTATCTACCATGAAATGATTGCCCATGTTCCATTATTTATGCATCAAAGGCCTGAAAGGGTTTTGGTTATCGGTGGAGGAGATGGTGGAACAGTTAGGGAAGTACTGAAGCACCCTACCATTAAACAAGTTGACTTAGTAGAAATTGATAAAGAAGTAGTTGAAAGTTGCAAAAAATATTTACCAGAATTAGCTGGATGTTTAGCTGATCCTAGGGTAAATGTATATTATGTAGATGGGTTTAAATTTGTCCAAGAGAAAGAAGAATATTACGATGTTATTATAATTGATTCTTCAGATCCAATAGGACCAGCAGTGGGACTATTTGCTAAACCTTTTTACGAAAATGTATATAAAGCTTTAAAGAGTGATGGTTTGTTTACAGCTCAAACTGAATCTCCACTGTTTAATAGTCAGTTAATTAGAGATGTTTACTCAGGAATAAAAGAAATTTTTCCTATCTATTATTTATATACAGCACAAGTTCCTACATATTCCATTGGACCCTGGACCTTTACTTTAGGTAGTAAAAAATATAAAAGAGAAGATGCAAGGCACTATGATGAAAATATGAAATTGAAGTATTTTAATAAAGAAATTCAAAGAAGTACCTTTGATTTACCTCAGTATATAAAAGAATTATTGTAAGCTAAAGGAGCAATTTAGTTGCTCCTTTAAGCATATATTAAGAAAGGATTGGTGTTAATTATGAAGACCTTAAAAAGTGCCTGTCCTTTAGATTGTTGGGATGCCTGTAGTTTTATCGTAGAAGTTAAAGAAAATGGTGATTTTAACGTCAAAGGAGATGCAAATCATCCAATAACTCAAGGATTTCTTTGTAAAAAAGGGAGGGAATATCTTAAAGAAAGGGTCTTTAGTTCAAATAGAATAAAAACACCTTTGTTAAAACAAGGGGAAAGTCATATTCCTATATCTTGGGAACAAGCTATATCTATTTTTGCTGAAAAAATAAAATTAACTTTAGATAATTATGGCCCTAAGGCTATAGCCCATTACTATGATTCTGGAGCAGGGGGGTTATTGAAATCTTTAGAGCATCGTTTTTTTAATCTTTTAGGAGGAGTTACAGAACCTATTGGCAGTTTATGTTGGGCAGCAGGCCTGGAAGGGACAAAGGAGGATTTCGGTACATATTACTGCCATCATCCCTTAGATATGTATAATAGTGATTGTATCGTTATTTGGGGTAGAAATGTGACAGAAACCAATATTCATTTATTACCTTTTATAAATGAAGGGTTAAAAAGAGGAAAAAAATTGGTGGTCATAGATCCTAATGAAACTAAAATTAGTGAAAAAGCAACCCTTTATTTAAAAATTAATCCTGCAACCGATGGCTTTTTAGCCTTAGCATTGATAAAAAAACTAATTAACTTGGGAATATCCCAAGAACTTTTAAAGCATTGTAATAATTACGATGACTTAGTAAAAATAGTAGATTGTTACACCGTAGAGGAAATATCAGAAATAACAGGGATTGGCGTAAATGAGATAGATCAATTTGCTAAGCTATATTTATCAGGTAGGAGTACTATATACTTAGGTTATGGAATGCAGCGCTATTATAACTCAGGAAATACCATAAGGGCAATCAACTCCTTAGCATATTTAAGTGGGAATGTGGGAGTTAAAGGTGGGGGTGTCAATTATGCAGATTCTTATGTGGCAAAGAATTTAGATATTAATTCTTTAACCCTTGCAAATTCAGCACAACCTAGATATTTTCCTAAACCCCAGTTTGCTGAATACCTATTAAAGGAAAAAGAACCTCCTATCAAAGTTTTATATATTTCCAGGGCAAACCCCATTGTTACCTTACCTAATACCAATAAAACTTTAAAAGCATTCTTGGATATTGATTTTGTAGTATGTTGTGATGTGGTTCATACAGATACTACAAAAATTGCCGATTTGGTCCTTCCCGCTACAACATCCTTTGAAGAAGAAGATTTAATTTTTACTTCCATGTGGCATCGTTATATTAATTATGTGCATCCAGTTATAGAACCACAAGGGCAAAGTAAACCAGAATGGATGATTTTTCAAGAATTAGCTAAGTATTTAGATTTGCCCAATTTTCCCCAAATCACTGCTTCACAATGGATAGAAAAGGCTTTAAAACCTATGGAAAAATACAATATAACCTTAGAAAAACTAAAAGAAAAATCATTATCCCCAACAGATCAGTATAGTTTACCTTGGCAAGGCTTAAAATTTTCCACATCCGATGGGAAATTTAACCTACTGAATGAAAAAATTTTATTGTTGGAAGAAAATAAAGATTTTTCTTATCTTTTTATGACACCTCATCCTAAATTAAGCCTACATAGTCAATTTCAACAACATTTAAAATTAGGTGATTATCCGCAAATTTTTATTAACCCTAAATTAGCAAAAAAAGAGGGGTTAAAAGATGGGGATATAGTTATAATCAAATCTAAAACTGGAGAATTAAAAGGAGAGATTACGCTAGTTGATTGGGTCCATAGAAAAGTACTCTTTACTTATGAAGGAAGGCCTTTAAGTTACGGTAATACCCCTAATTTAATAACAGATGAAGGGTTAACTGATATAGGTATAGGAACAACTATGTACCAAACTTATTGTAAAATTATAAAGTCTTCTTAAGTAAAAAGACAAAGTCAAAATAAAATGACTTTGTCTCAGACTGAAGATAAACTATAGACAAAGTCAAAATAAAATGACTTTGTCTTTGCTGAATTATATTGCAAATACGTGTCTACCAATACGGGTAATGATTGTTCTGGTTCTAATCCATTGATTTGTCGCTGTAACTGGATTATAGTAGAAAATAGCTCCATTTGATGGGTCAACACCCCTTAATGCTTCTTCCACTGCTTTATAAGCTGTTGCATTTGGTGTTAACCAAAACTGACCATCATGAACAGCTGTAAAAGCCCAAGGTTCAAAAATAACTCCTTCTATAGTATTAGGAAACTCTGGATGTCTTACCCTATTTAAGATAACAGCAGCTACTGCAACTTGACCTTCAAAAGGCTCTCCTCTAGCCTCACTGTATACAGCTCTAGCTAATAATTCCATCTCTCTATCTGTAACATTGAAAACTCTATTAGCAGTTGATCTGTTTGCAGTTGTAGTTGTAGTCCTTGTATTTTCTGTTATCTTTAATACTTGTCCAGGATAAATAATATCACTAGTTAAATTATTAATAGTTTTTAATGATTGGATAGTAGTATTGAAACGTTGAGCTATAAAGAATAAAGAGTCACCTCTAACAACTGTATATGTTTGGCTATTGTTCTGGTTTGGAATAGTAATTGTATCACCGGCATAGATAAGGTCACCACTTATATTATTAGCTTCCCTTAACTGTTGAACAGTGACTCCAAACCTCTGACCTATGAGAAATAAAGTATCGCCCCTTTGAATTTTATATTCTAAACCATAGGCACTAATGGAAGTAGCTAAAATCATTGTACCAATCATCATTCCCATAGCTAACTTCTTAATATTAAACATATTAATCTCCCCTTTCTATAACTAACATAGCTTTTTAAGTATTATAACTTTTTGGTTTACATAATTCAAAGTAGATAATCCCTTTTCTCATGGGATTATTTATATATTCTGTACCATAAAGGATATATACTGCCATATCCTCTAAATAACTACCATATAACAAAATTAGGAAAGGAATTTGACAAAAAATGACTATTATAGTAATATTCAAGGGGAAAGAATAAAGGGGTGTTAAAAATGAAAAATTTAGTTGAAAAAGCAAAGATTTTAGATGAAAAAGCCATGTTTCGGGCGATTACCCGAATTGCCCATGAAATCATTGAAAAGAATAAAGGTGTTGAAGATGTGGTTTTAGTAGGAATAAAGAGAAGGGGCGTTCCTTTAGCTGAAAAAATTGCAGAAAAAATAATGGAAATTGAAGGACAAAAAGTTTTAGTTGGAACCATTGATATAACCCTCTATCGTGATGACTTAAGTACTAAAAATCATCAAGCGGAAGTAAAGGGACACCAAATTGACTTTTCCATAGAAGACAAAATAGTAGTATTAGTAGATGATGTCCTTTATACTGGAAGAACTGTTAGAGCAGCATTAGATGCATTAACAGATTTAGGAAGAGCTAGGGGGATACAATTAGCAGTATTAGTAGATAGAGGACATAGAGAACTTCCCATAAGGGCAGACTATGTGGGTAAAAATGTTCCTACATCAAAAAGAGAATTAGTAAAGGTAAAATTAGAACAATATGATGGAATAAATGAAGTTGTAATAGAAGAAATACTATAAATTTAGGGCAAGATTTTTTCTTAAATCTTGCCTTTTTTCATTCTTTAAGCAGGGATTTTCAATTATTTTATAGAAAGTATATAGAAATTTTAAAGGAGGATGGGGTTATGTTACTTTTGATAATCAGTATAATAGTAGCTGCTTTTTTACCCTTTCTTCCCTTTATTTATTTACCAATATTTTCTTTAATTATTTTATGTTTATATATAAAATTAGATTTTAAAATAAGTACAATAAAAATAGTTATAGCTTTACTTTTAATAATTTTTGTTTATTTTACTTCTTTAGGCCATAAACAGCAAGTTGATTATTTATTCAAGGTTGTCCAACATCAACAGGGAGAATATTTGCTAAAAGTTACTGAAAATAACGGTCATTATTATACTTTAAATATAATTTCTTCTAATAATAGAAAAACAAAAGATAGTATATTGTTTTTTACACAACAAGAACTCCCCATAAATACAATTTTATTATACAAGGGGGATATAAGGAGGTTTAATCAGTATAAAAATCCAGGAAGTTTTTCTCCATACAACATCTATAGGTGGAGAAATTACGGTTATATTACAGAAAATAGTGGCAATATAGCTATTATTCAATTTGGAGATAAGGCTAGAGATAGGGAAATTAATTCTCTTATAAATAAACGGCTTGAAGGGTTAGCACAGGAAGTTGTTCCATTAGCGAAGGGAGTCCTTTTAGGTCAGAGAAGGGAATTAACTACAGAACAAGTTATTAATTTAAATCAGGCAGGTTTACTTCATATAACTGCAGTTTCTGGTCTACACGTAGGGATAATATATTTGATAGTACATACTATACTAAAAAACTTATTCTCAAAAAAAATGTCATTAATAATAGCATTTACTACTGCCTTTGCTTTTACAGGAATTGTAGGATTTAAACCTTCTACTTTAAGGGCAATAATTATGCTGGGTATTTATAGTTTTGCTCAAATTCAAGGTTATCCATATAGTTTAAAAAGGGCTTTAGAAATTACCGCCTTAGTAAATATTTTATATTATCCCCTTGTAGTATTAGATCCTGGTTTTCAATTTAGTTATCTAGCAGTTTGGGGTATTGCTTATATTGCACCTAAGCTTACATTTTTAGATAAAATCCCCAATAGTTATATTAGTTCTATATTAAAAATTACTATAGCTGTTCAAGTGGCTATTTTTCCTTTAAATTATTATTATAATAAAGGGATACCGTTACTAACCCCAATGGCAAATCTCTTAGTTGCCCCAATTTTACCACTATATTTAGGTAATCTTATTTTTTATACATTGTTTCCTTGGAGGATAATTGCAATACCATTAGAAATAATTTCATACTATATATTGAATGTATCGGAAATAACAGGTTATTGGCTTCATATAAGTGAGATAATGTTGATATTTATTTTATTTTTATTACTTTGTGGTTTTACCATCTATAAGCTTAAAAACTATAAATTTAAATGCCTTGTTGTTATTTTATTATCAGCTATATTGTTAATAGTCATTTTTCAACAGCCAACAGTAAAAATCCATTTTCTCGATGTTGGCCAAGGTGATTGTGCATTAATTCAGTATAGGGGGTATAACATATTAGTGGATACCGGGGGGATTATGGGGGCAAATATAGGGAAAAATGTTTTACTTCCTACTTTCAATTATCTCGGAGTAAAAAAAATAGATTATCTGTTTATTACCCATCCCCATTATGATCATATGGGAGCATTGGAGGAAATAGTAGACTATATTAAAATTAATAATATTCTTATACCAGATAATAGGGAAATGTATACTACTACCTTTTTAAATGTTTTAGAAAGGATACTGGAAAAGGGTATAAGTATGCAAAAACTTAAAAGGGGAGATAGTTTAATTTTAGGTAATATTACTAAACAAGTTTTACATCCCCCTGAAAATTATTATCCAAGTCAATCAGTACTCAACAATATCTCTTTAGTTACTTTATTAGATTATAAAGGGGTTAAAGTACTGTTTACAGGGGATATAGAAGGGGAAGGAGAAAGTATACTATTAGATCAGTTGGTACCAGTGGATATATTAAAAGTAGCCCATCATGGAAGTAATACATCTACAGGAGAATTATTTTTATCTATAAGTACACCTAAATATGCTATAATATCAGTAGGACCTAATCGGTATGGGCATCCTTCAAATGAAGTGCTCCAAAGATTACTAGATAGAAATATTATTTATTATACTACTCAAAGGGATGGAATGATTACAGTAAAAATTAAAAGAAATGGCCAATATAGGATAGCAACTTATGGGAGGTAATGATTTTGTCAGTTTATTTACTATATGGAAATGAACCATATCTAATAAATAATAGGTTACAAGAAATAATTAACGAAACTTTTAAAAATAATGAGGAAATGAAAGAATACAATATCGATATTTTAACTTATGATGATGTTTTTACAAAATATATAGAAGCATTAGAAACTTTACCCTTTATGAGTAAAAAGAGAATGGTAATTTTTAAAGGTTGTGAATTATTCAAACAAAAGGCCGGTAAAAAGGAAGAAGAAATTTCTCAGTATATAGAAGACTTTATAAAAAACAAAGTGGAAGATACAGTTATTGTTATAGTGGAAGGTGAAAAAATAGATAAAAAAAAGTCATTATTTAAAACCATTAGTAATTTTGGTGAAGTTTTTGAAGGGAATCAATTAAAGCCCTTTGAGTTAAAAAACTGGATTGGGGAAAAATTTAAAAAAGAGAACAAAAAAATCTCCCCCAAACTTATAGAATATTTAGGAAATAATCTTCCTAATGATCTATATTTGGTAGAAAATGAAATAAATAAATTGCTATCTTATGTAGGGGAAAAAAACTCTATTGAAATAGAAGATTTAGTTATCTGTTCGTTTACTGTGATGGAAAATATATTTAAACTAATAGATCAGATAATTTATAGAGATCTAGGGGCTGCACTATCGACCCTTAAAGCCATGTTACAAGATGGTGAGCCACCTATGATTATTCTTTTTATGATCATTAAGCAAATACGAAATATAGCTAAGGTTAAATCTTTAACTTCTAAAGGATATACAACAAAACAAATTGGAGAGATGATAGGTGTAACAAACTCTTATGCTTTAGCCCAATTAGTAAAGCAAAGCAATGAGTTTACAGTAAGTTCAATTAAAAAATCTTTGGAAATAGTAGCTGACTATGAAATAAAAATTAAGACAGGGGCTTTAGATTATAACATAGGATTAGAATTACTAATAAGTAATTTAAATTTTATTGATAGATACTAAAAAACAAAGTCTTCCTTTTTAACTAAAAGGAAGACTTGTTTATTTAAGTATTAAATTAAGCAATAACTTTTAATTTTTTTGCTAATCTTGATTTTTTCCTTGAAGCAGTGTTTTTGTGTAAAACACCTTTAGATACTGCTTTATCTAATGCTTTAACTGCATTTACAAAGGCAGTTTGAGCTAATTCTTTATCACCAGCTGCCACAGCATTTTCATACTTTTTGATCATAGTCTTAACGTATGATTTAATAGCAGTGTTACGAGCAGTTTTTTTAGCGATAACTTTTACACGTTTTTTAGCAGATTTGATATTAGGCATAAAGTCACCTCCTTTATAGAACAGAACGACCTAAAATAACCAAAAACATTTTACCATGATTAAATTAAAAAAGCAACACTTCACTGTAACTTATGTTTAATATTTTATCATTTTTTACCTAAAAATTCAATGAATATCTAAGGTTATTATTGGAAAAATTAAATATGACAAATAATATTTAGGAGGAATGGAAATGATAGGTTTAATAGTAAGATTTATTGTTTCAGCATTGGTATTAATGCTATTAGGTTTTTTTCTCCCAGGCTTTGGGGCTATTGGTTTCACAGGAGCTTTGCTAGCTGCTGTTGTTATAGCGGTATTGGGGTATATAGTTGAAAGTTTATTTGGTAAAAATGTTTCACCTCAAAACAGAGGTATAACAGGATTTATAGTATCAGCAGTAGTTATTTATATGGCCCAATTCATTGTCCCTCAACTTCAAGTAAGTATTTTTGGGGCGTTGTTAGCTTCTTTTGTAATTGGTTTAATTGATGCGGTGGTACCTACAGAACTACGTTAAGAGGTGAATTATGAGCAATTTAGGAAATGTTCGTACTGACTTGGCAATTGAAGCCCATGAATATATCACCCAAACTATAAAACAACAAGATTTAGATGGTGTAGAAATAGAAGAATTTGATTATGATGATATTAAAGTAAAAAGGGTAAAAATTAATAATTTAAAAGCTGCTGAACAGATGGGAAAAGAAATGGGTAATTATGTAACTTTAGAAATCCCTACACTAAGACAAAAGAATTCTGCTTTAGAAGAAAAAGTAAGTCAAGTTTTCGCAAAAGAATTAAATTTTATGGTTAATCAAATTATGACCAAAGACAAATACAGTGTATTAATAGTAGGATTAGGTAACTGGAATGTTACCCCAGATGCCTTAGGTCCAAAGGTTGTGGAAAATCTTTTAATAACAAGGCATTTAAAGGAGCTAATGCCAGAAAACATCAGTGATGAAGAATATTGTACTGTCTGTGCCATAGCTCCAGGGGTTTTAGGTATTACAGGAATTGAAACCAGTGAAATTATTGAATCAATTGTAGGGAAAATACAACCAGATTTAGTTATAGCTGTAGATGCATTGGCAGCAAGAAATATTACTAGATTAAATACAACAATCCAAATTGCTGATACGGGAATTCATCCTGGAAGTGGTGTTGGTAATAAAAGGAAAGGTATTACTAAAGAAATCCTTGGGATACCAGTAATAGCTATTGGTGTTCCAACTGTGGTAGATGCTGTTACTTTAACAAATGACACTATAGATATGGTTATTGATACATTAATAAAATCAGTAGGTAAAGGGGGACAGTTTTATCAAATTTTAAAAGAATTAGATCGGGAAGAAAAACAACAACTTATAAAAGAGGTTTTAGGAGAAAATTTAGGCCCGTTAATTGTCTCACCAAAGGAAATTGATAGACTTATGATAGATATGGGAGAAATTTTAGCAGGGGGAATTAACGCAGCCCTTCACCCAGTAATTGGATTTGCAGATGCTACCAAACATTTATATTAAAGTTACTGTTAATTAAACAGTAACTCTTTATTTTTTTGTTCAATTTTTTCACTTCTTAGAATAAACATTAGGTAGCAAGAAAATGAGGTGATTAACTTGAATTTTAATAGATCTAGAAAATTTCGAAGGAAAAAAAGATTTTACTTTAGTACAGACATAAAATCAGCCTTAGTATGTCTACTATTGGCTGCCCTTTTTGTTAGTATAATCTGGTTTTCAGCCGTTTATTATTTACCTCAAAATCCCCATTTATTTAGTGGATATTTAGCAGAAACGATACCACTTTATAAAACCTTTTTACCTAGGGAAGAAGATATTTTAAAGGATAATTTATCTGTAGCCACTTTTCATTATCTATTAGGGATCAATGTGACTAATCCTACAACTTTAATCAAAGCACAAATACCAGTATTTAATCAATTTGAATATACACCAGTTATCCCTGTTACACCCCCTATTGATAAAGAACCTGATGATAATGGAGAAATTGTCAATCCCCCTTTACCAAGGGAACCGTCAGAGGGAGGACTAGTAGGAAAAACTATATTAATTTATCATTCACATACCACTGAAGCCTTTGTTCCCACCAGTGGCATTCCCCATACTGAAAAATTTGATGAAACAATTGTTAAAGTTGGAGAAAAATTAACGGAGGCCTTGAGAAATTTAGGGGCAACAGTTATCCATGATACCACCCATCACAGTAAAAGGCACTCAGAATCTTATCGAAGAAGTAGGGAAACAGTTTTGAGATATCTAAATTCAGGGGTAGAGTTTGACTTGATAATAGATTTACATAGAGATGGAATAGGTCAAAGCTCAGAATTAGGTAGGCCAATAACAACTACTACAATAAATGGAGTACAAATGGGTAGACTATTATTTGTAGTAGGACAGCGCCATGATTCTTGGAGAAATAACTATATTTTAGCCCAGTCCTTAAATAATATGGCTAAAAGTTTATATCCAGTTGAACAAGAAAGTTTAAGTATTAGTAGAGGAGTAGTGTTAAAAACATCAGGTAATTACAATCAAGATCTAAGTGATAAAATGATATTAATAGAGATAGGAGGCCATTGGAATACTCTAGAAGAAGCAATAAATACAGTGGAACCTTTAGCACAAATAATAAATAAAACCATAGGGGATTAGGAGAAAATATGAATAAATGGATTTCCATGCTAACTTTAGGAATTTTAATACTAGGCTTATTATTTACAATTGTTAATATTGGATTAGAAGAAAAGTATGGTGAAATTCAATATTTTTTGAGAATAGATCTAAAAATGGAGAAAATATACATCGGATACTATGCTATTCCTATACCAAATATAAGAATTGCTAGTATTTATCGTGAAGATAACAATGTTATTATACATGTTTATAATAAAAAAATTAAAATTCCTATAATAATTAACTTATTAGAATTAAATAACACCCCCTTGTTAAGGTAAGAATTTATGTTATAATTTAGTAAGTATATTGAATTCGGGGAGGATAAACCATGAATCAAAGTAAAATTCGTAATTTTTCTATTATTGCTCATATAGACCACGGAAAATCAACCCTCGCTGACCGTCTTTTAGAGTACACTGGGACATTAAGTGAAAGGGAAATGGAAGATCAAGTCTTGGATCAAATGGATTTAGAAAGGGAAAGGGGAATAACTATTAAGCTTCAGGCCGTTGCTTTAGAATATAAAGCCGATGATGGCCAGACCTATAAATTAAATCTTATAGATACTCCAGGCCATGTCGACTTTACTTATGAGGTTTCTAGAAGTTTAGCGGCATGTGAAGGAGCTATTTTAGTAGTAGATGCTGCTCAAGGGATTGAAGCTCAAACCTTAGCCAATGTTTATTTAGCCCTTGAACATGATTTAGAAATTATTCCAGTAATAAACAAAATTGATTTGCCAAATGCAGATGTAGAAAAAGTAAAAAGGGAAATTGAAGATATTATTGGCTTAGATGGTGAAAGTGCCATCTTAGCTTCTGCTAAAGAAGGAATAGGTATTAAAGATATCTTAGAAGCAATTGTACAAAGGATACCAGCACCTAAAGGTGAAGAAGATAAACCCCTAAGGGCATTAATCTTTGACTCTCACTTTGATAATTATAAAGGTGTAGTTGTTTATACAAGGATAGTTGAAGGTAGTGTTAAAAAAGGTGATAAAATTAAAATGATGTCAAATGGTAAAGAGTTTGAAGTAACAGAAACAGGGGTATTTAAACCTGCTCCTGTTCTTGTCCCTGGTCTTAGTGCGGGAGATGTAGGATTTATAGTAGCTGGTATTAAAAATGTTAAAGATACAAGGGTTGGTGACACTATAACTACTGTGAAAAATCCAGCATCAGAGCCACTACCTGGGTACAAAAAAGCCAATCCTATGGTCTATTGTGGGTTATTCCCTATAGATTCAAGTCAATATGAAGATTTAAAAGACGCATTGGATAAACTTAGTTTAAATGACGCTTCCTTGGTCTATGAACCAGAAACCTCTGTAGCCTTGGGATTTGGTTTTAGATGTGGTTTCTTAGGCTTATTGCATATGGAAATTATTCAAGAACGTTTAGAAAGGGAATATGGGTTAGAGTTAATAACAACAGCCCCTAGTGTTATTTATCATGTTTATAAAAAAGATGGCAGTATGTTAGCTATAGATAATCCATCGGTATTACCACCTGTGGGAGAAATAGATCGTATTGAAGAGCCCTACGTAAAAGGAAGTATAATTGTTCCTACTGATTACATTGGAGCTGTTATGGAACTCTGTCAGGAAAAACGGGGAGTCTTTAAAAATATGGATTATTTAGATCAAAAAAGGGCTATGATTATCTATGAAATTCCTTTAAGTGAAATTATTTATGATTTCTTTGACCATCTAAAATCAAAAACTAGAGGTTATGCATCATTAGATTATGAATTTATCGGTTATAAGGAAGGGAAATTAGTTAAATTGGATATATTGCTTAACGGAGAAATGGTAGATGCATTATCAGTTATTGTTCATAAAGATAGAGCATATACTAGAGGAAAAGCTTTAGCTACGAAATTAAGGGAAATTATCCCAAGACAAATGTTTGAAGTCCCTATACAAGCTGCTATAGGTAATAAAGTAATTGCTAGAGAAACCGTTAAAGCAATGCGTAAAAACGTTTTAGCTAAATGCTATGGTGGTGACATCACCAGAAAGAGAAAATTATTAGAAAAACAAAAAGAAGGGAAAAAACGTATGAAGCAAGTAGGTAGAGTAGAAATACCTCAAGAAGCTTTCATGGCGGTGTTAAGTATAGAATAATGGCAGGTATATATATTCACATCCCCTTTTGTTTAAAAAAATGTTATTATTGTGATTTTATTTCCTTTCCAGATATAGAAAAGGAAAATGAATATACACAAAGCTTGATTAAAGAAATACACTTACAAAAAGATATTTTAAAGACTAAGGAGTGGTCCACCGTTTTTTTCGGTGGAGGTACTCCTAGTTTATTATCTTTAAATAACTTAGGAAAAATTATAGATGAATTAGCTCTGTATATTGATTTTAATAAAATTAAAGAGTTTACTATAGAAGCAAATCCCAAAACTTTAACTTCAGAAAAACTACAGTTTTATAAGGTCAAGAATATCAATCGCTTAAGTTTAGGGGTACAAACCTTTAATTTAAGGGAATTAAAAGCTATAGGTAGAATTCATACCCCTCAAGATGCCATAGATACTGTACAATTAGCTAAAGGACAGGGTTTTGATAGAATTTCTATCGATTTAATCTATGGTTTGCCATTTCAAACATTAGAAACATTGATGGAAAGTTTAGAAATTACTTACAGTTTAGGGATAAACCACATATCTTTTTATGGCTTACAAGTAGAGGAGGATACCCCTTTAGAAAGAATGATATTATCCAAGGAATTGACTATCCCTGATGAAGAAATCCAGGAAAATCTTTATTTAGCAGGAGTAGAATTTTTAATAAAAAGAGGCTTTAAACACTACGAAGTTTCTAATTTTGCTTTAGGCAATAATATCGCTTTACACAACTATAATTATTGGCTATACAAAGATTATTTAGGGTTTGGGGTAAGTAGTTATTCTAAACTTGGTAATAAACGATATGCTAATACCGATAACTTAGATGAGTATTGCTTTAAATTAAACCAAAATAATCTTCCGATAAAGGAAGTGGAAATCCTTACTAACAAAGAGATGGAATTTGAACAAAAAATGTTATCTTTAAGAACCCACAGAGGCTTGAAACTTGACGAAGGAAAAAACATTGAAGTGGTTAAAGACCTCATCTATAACGAATTAGCATATATAGAAAAGGATAGATTGAAGCTTACTGCCAAAGGATATTTAGTTTCAAATGAAATAATTAATAAACTATGTTAAATACAAAAAATTCCTTTTAAATATTGACTTTATCCCAGGAAATATGGTATTTTTTTATTAGATTAGCACTCAAATAAATAGAGTGCTAACAAAAAGAAAGGAGGGTTGAAAGTGAGGGGTAAACTAAGTTCAAGGAAAAGCCAAATACTAAAAGCTATAGTACTAGAATATATCAATACAGCTGAGCCTATAGGGTCAAGGACTTTAGTCAAAAGATATAATATAGGCCTAAGTCCAGCAACTATTAGAAACGAAATGGCTGACCTTGAAGAATTAGGTTTTCTAGTGCAGCCTCACACCTCAGCAGGAAGAATACCTAGCCAACAAGGGTATAGGTATTTTGTTGATAATTTGTTAGAAGAGATTTATACCGATGATTTAAACCTCCTTGATCTAAAAAAATATTATTCTGGAAAAATAGATGATTTAAACCAATTAATTACAGAAACTGCATCGGTATTATCTAACATAACCAACTATACTTCAGTTGTGTTAAGTACCCCTAACCCGTCAATTACTTTAAAGCACTTAGATTTTATCCAGTTAAACCAAAGGGAAGGATTAATTCTCTTTGTCACCGATACAGGAATTGTTCAACACAAAAAAATTACTTTTAATTACTCCTTTAATAGAGAAGAACTTGAAATAATTTTACAAGTTTTGAAAAGTAAATTGATAAACAAGAGATTATCTAAAAGTGAAAAACAGTTATTAGATGATATTACTACAGGATTCAAACATTCTCCTATCTTAGAAGAATTTGCCAATACCGTTATTTCATCTTTATTAGGGGAAAACCCTACAAAGGTTGTTACAGGAGGAACGACCAATTTTTTAAGTCAACCGGAATTTAATGATATTGGTAAAATTAGAGAATTATTAACTGTTTTTGAACAACAAGATCTATTGATCTCTTTATTAGAGCACCATAATGAGGGTGAACACGGTTCAGTATCGGTGGTTATTGGAGATGAGTTAATAATTAATCAGATGAGACAATGTAGTTTAATTACCGCAAACTTTGATTTAGATGGAAAGATTACAGGTAAAATAGGAATATTAGGACCTCAAAGGATGGACTATGAAAAAGTAATTAAAATATTAGATTTCTTTACTAAGAATTTCAAAAAATTAATTGAATAAGGGAGTGAAACAATTGGAGGAATTAAAGGAAAACTCTCCGAATCTTCAAGAAGATAAACAAGATTTAACAGAAGAAGAAAAACAAGTCGAAGAAAATATTGGAGAAAATAAGGAAAATTCAGAGATTGAGAAACTAACTAAAGAAAAAGAAGAACTTTTCAATCGCCTTCAACGACTGCAGGCAGATTTTGAAAATTTTAGGAAAAGGATGACTAAAGAAAAGACTGAAATTCTCAACTTTGCAAATGCCGATTTGGTAACGGCTCTATTACCTGTCCTCGATAATTTTCAAAGGGCATTATCAGGTCAGGAAAAAAATCTAGATAAAAATGGGGAATATCTTAAGTTTTTAGAAGGTATTCAGATGATATATAGGCAATTTAAAGATATTTTAGAAAAAGAAGGATTAAAGGAAATAGATTGTTTAGATAAACCCTTTGACCCTAATTTTCACGAAGCAATAATGCAAGTTGAAGATATAGATAAGCCTGAAAATACTGTAGTTGAAGTTTTACAAACAGGTTACACATTTAAAGATAAACTAATTAGACCAGCAATGGTCAAAGTAAGTAAATAATATAAAAATAGGAGGGAATAAATATATGAGTAAAGTAATCGGTATAGACTTAGGAACGACAAACTCAGTAGTTGCTGTTTTGGAAGGAGGAGAACCTACTGTTATCGTAAATGCTGAAGGTAGCAGAACAACTCCTTCTGTGGTGAGTTTTTCTAAAACTGGAGAAAGGATAGTAGGTCAAGCTGCTAAAAGGCAAGCAATAACTAACCCAAATACAATTATTTCTATTAAAAGACACATGGGAACAAACTATAAAGTTAAAATAGAAGATAAAGAATATACTCCTCAAGAAATATCAGCATTTATTTTACAAAAACTTAAAACAGATGCTGAAAACTTTTTAGGAGAAAAAGTTACTAAAGCAGTAATTACTGTACCTGCGTATTTTAATGATAGTCAAAGACAAGCGACAAAAGATGCTGGTAGAATTGCTGGTTTAGAAGTACTTAGAATAATTAACGAACCAACAGCTGCGGCCTTGGCCTATGGTTTAGATAAAGGTGAAGATAATCAAACTATTTTAGTTTATGATTTAGGTGGCGGTACTTTTGATGTAAGTATTTTAGAACTAGGGGATGGAGTTTTTGAAGTAAAGGCTACAAGTGGTAATAACCGCTTAGGTGGAGATGATTTTGATGAAAGAATTATTCAATATTTAATTACAGAGTTTAAAAAAGAAACGGGTATAGACCTAAGCAAAGACAAAATGGCTATGCAGCGTTTAAAAGAAGCGGCAGAAAAAGCTAAGATTGAGTTATCTAGTGTAACTACTACAAATATAAACCTACCTTTTATTTCAGCGGGTCCAGAGGGTCCAGCCCACTTAGATATCAATTTAACTAGAGCTAAATTCAATGAACTAACAGAAGATTTAGTAGAAGCAACTATGGAACCAACTAGAAGGGCTTTAAGGGATGCAGGTTTAACTCCTGCTCAAATAGATAAAGTTATTTTGGTAGGTGGATCAACAAGGATCCCAGCAGTTCAAGAAGCAATTAAAAAGGAATTAGGTAAAGAACCTTATAAAGGAATTAACCCCGATGAGGTAGTTGCCTTGGGTGCAGCAATTCAGGCAGGTGTACTAGCAGGAGAAGTAAAAGATGTATTACTCCTTGATGTTACACCACTGTCTTTAGGTATTGAAACTTTAGGAGGAGTATTTACTAAACTAATTGAAAGAAATACTACTATTCCAACTTCTAAAAGTCAAATCTTCTCTACTGCAGCAGATAACCAAACCAGTGTAGAAATCCATGTTCTACAAGGTGAAAGGGAGATGGCAAGGGATAATAAGACTTTAGGTAGATTTATCCTTGATGGTATCCCACCAGCTCCAAGGGGAGTACCACAAATTGAAGTTACCTTTGATATCGATGCCAATGGTATTGTAAATGTTTCTGCCAAAGATAAAGGTACTGGTAAAGAGCAAAAAATTACCATCACTTCATCAAGTGGTTTAAGTGAAGAAGAAATTGAACGGATGGTTAAAGAAGCAGAAAAGTATGCGGAAGAAGATAAAAAACGGAAAGAAGAAGCAGAAACTAGAAACAATGCAGATAACTTAATTTACAGTACTGAAAAAGCATTAAAAGAATTGGGAGATAAGGTAGATGCCAATCTTAAAGGAACAGTAGAAGAAAAAATTAATAACTTGAAAAAAGCTTTAGAAGGTACAGATATCGAAAAAATTAAAGATGCTTCAGAAAAATTAACTGAAGAGCTTCATAAACTTTCAACAATGTTATATCAACAAACACAAAGTGGAGGACAAAACACTGAAGGCCCAGCTCCTAAGGATGCTAAAGATGATAATGTAGTAGATGCTGATTTTGAAGACCTTTCTGGTAAGTAAATAAAAAAAAGTCAAAGCATCAAAAGGTGCTTTGACTTTTTCGCCTAACTATGATAAATTTTTTTTGAAACCAAATTGAGGTGAGAGTGATGAGTAAAAGGGATTATTATGAGGTGCTGGGTGTAAAAAAGGATGCAAGTCAAGAAGAAATAAAAAAGGCATATAGGATATTAGCAAGAAAATATCATCCCGATGTAAACCCGGGAAATAAAGATGCAGAAGCAAAATTTAAAGAAGTAAAAGAAGCTTATGAAACCCTTTCCGATCCTCAAAAAAGACAATATTATGATCAATTTGGTCACGCAGATCCTAACAATGGAGGTTTTGGGGGCTTTGGTCAAGGATTCGGAGGATTTGAAGATATATTTGAATCCTTTTTTGGTGGTGGCTTTGGTGGTCAAGGAGCTAGAAGAGGTCCTGTTAGAGGTGCTGATCTTCGCTATGACTTAGAAATTACCTTTGAAGAAGCAGCATTTGGTTTAGAGCGGGAAATTTCTGTTCAAAAGATGACTAATTGTACAACATGTAATGGAACTGGGGCAAAAAGCCAAAGTAGTATAAAAACTTGTCCAACATGTAAAGGTACAGGTCAAATACAATATACACAAAACACCCCTTTTGGACGTTTTATCAATGTTAAAACATGTGATAGTTGTAATGGTGAAGGAACTGTTATTAAAGAACCCTGTACAAAATGTAATGGTAGAGGTAAAGTATTGGGGAATAAAAAAATCCTCATAAAGGTGCCAGCAGGAATAGATCATGGTCAAAGGTTAAGGGTTGCTGGAGAAGGAGAACCAGGGGAAAAAGGTGGTCCACCAGGAGATTTATATGTATTTATTCATATTAAGCCCCACTCCATCTTTAAACGTATAGATAATGATGTGGTAGTTGAAGAAACTATATCTTACGTTCAAGCAGCTCTAGGTGTAGAAATTGAAGTTCCTACATTAGACGGCAGAGCAAAATTGAAAATTCCTCCAGGAACTCAAAGTGGTACTATTTTTAAATTGAAGGGAAAAGGAATACCCTATATTAGAGGTATAGGTCGTGGAGATCAACATGTTAAAGTAAAGGTAGAAATTCCTAAAACCTTATCTGAAGAAGAAAGACAATTATTGAGAAAACTTGCAGAAATTCGCAAAGAGACAGTGGATAATAGTTCAAAGGGCATTTTTAGTAGAGTAAAAGATGCTTTTAAAAATTAATTTTAAGGAGTGAAGTAGGTGGAGTGGTTAGAAGTTAAGATTAACACTGACCCTTTATATGGAGAAGCAATTTGTAACTTTATCCATGAAATAGGTGTTGGCGGAGTTGTTATTGAAGATCAGCAAACAGTGGAAAACTATATTAATAGTAATGCTTGGGACTATTACAGCGAAGATGTTTATGTTCTAGAAGAAGGCATGATAATTAAATGTTATTTACCGGTAAATGATAAGTTACATGACACCCTATCAGCTATTAGAAGTTATGTAGCAACAGTTAATGAACAAGGGGAGTACAGTGTAACCACCACCCAACTTTCACAACAAGACTGGGAACATCAATGGAAACAGTATTATAAAACCGTTTATGTAACCCCTAAATTAGTAATTAAACCTAAGTGGGTAGAGTATACTAAAAAGGGTGATGAAAAGGTAGTTGAATTAGATCCAGGACTTGCCTTTGGGACCGGTACTCATCCTACAACAAATCTTTGTCTAAAAAAGTTAATAGAACTTGTATCTACCGATAGTACTATTATTGATGTGGGATGTGGTTCAGGAATTTTATCTATAGCAGCTGCTTTATTTGGAGGTAAAGCAATAGCTTTAGATATTGATCCTCTGGCTGTTAAAGCAGCTAAAGAGAATGTAGAGTTAAATAATTTATCGGATAGAGTAAAGGTATTAGAAGGAACCCTTTCCACTCAAAATCTACCCCAATGTGATATCTTAGTGGCTAACATCATCGCAGATGTTATATTAACATTAATTCCTCAAATAGAATTTGTTTTAAAACCTAAAGGGTATATGATTTTTTCAGGAATAATTTTATCCCGTCAAAAAGAAGTTATTGAATGTTTAAATAACCATAATTATATAATCAAAGACATTGATATTGACGGAGATTGGGTAGCTATAACAGCTCAAAGGATGGAGTAAAATGTTTAGGATAGCAATAGATCAAAAACTAAGTATAGGACAAAAACTGTTAATTACAGGTGAAGAATATCATTATATAACTAAAGTATTAAGGCTGAAAGAAAAAGATGAAATTATTGTATTTAATCAAGCCGAGGAATTTTTATCCTCGGTTTTGTCTCAATCCCCAAAAGATGTAACATTACTTATAGAACAAAAATTAGAAAATAACAAAGAACCAGAAAAAGAAGTAGTTTTAGCCTTTGGTTATCCAAAAGGAGAAAAAATTGATTGGATAGTACAAAAGGCTACAGAGCTAGGAGTAAGTGAACTCTGGCCAGTTATAACAAATCGCTCATTGATAAAATTAGATGAAAATAAAATAGAAAAAAAGAAAGAAAGACTTTATAAAATTGCCAAAGAAGCAACTGAACAGTGTGGCAGGTTAAAGGTTCCTAATATAAAAATTTTTAGATCTACTAAAGAAATGGCAAAAAACCTAAATGGAGAAGACATTTTATTAATACCTTGGGAGGAAGAGATGGAAAATACCCTCCCTAAAGAAAAATTAAAGGAAGTAAAGGGAAAGATCATAGTCTTTGTTGGTCCTGAAGGTGGTTTGGATAGGGGAGAATTAGAAGTATTTAATTCTTTTTCAACCATTACCTTAGGTAAAAGAATTTTAAGGGCAGAAACTGCATGTATAGTAGCAACTTCTTTAGTAATGTATAACCTAGGAGAACTAGGAGGTAAGGGATTTGAATAGAGTAGCATTTATGACACTAGGCTGTAAAGTTAATCAAGATGAAACAGATAGCATGATAGATTTATTTAAAAAAAGAGGTTATCAAATAGTAGATTTCAATGAGAAATCAGATATTTATGTAATTAATACTTGTACCGTTACTCAGGTTGGAAGTAAAAAGTCCAGGCAAATGATTAGACGGGCCCATCGTTTAAATCCCGATGCTTTAATTGTAGTAACAGGTTGTTATTCTCAAACAGCTAGCGAAGAAGTAGCAAAAATACCTGGAGTCAGTTTAATAGTTGGTAATGATCAAAAACACAATATTGTAAAATTATCAGAGGAAGCATTGGGTAAAAATAAAGCAGAAAAGCCTGAAGTTTTGGTTTCACAAAGACATGAGCTGACCAAATTCCATTCCTTGCCAATTGCTACAAATCGTCAGCGTCACAGGGCTACCCTTAAAATACAAGAAGGTTGTGATAACTTCTGTACTTACTGTATTGTTCCATACGCAAGGGGACCAATACGGAGTAAACCGTTGAAAGATGTGGTAGAGGACTGTAAGCAATTGGTAAAAGAGGGATATCAAGAAATTGTTTTAACGGGAATTCATTTAGGGGCCTATGGAAGGGATTTATCTGAAACTTTAAGTTTGGCAGATGTGGTAAATTCTTTAAGTGAAATAACTGATTTAAAGAGGTTAAGATTAAGTTCAATTGAACCTACAGATTTTTCTATGGAATTGCTAACAGCTATTAAAAATTCAAATAATATCTGCAATCATTTTCATGTACCTTTACAAAATGGTTGTGATAAAATCTTAGATTTGATGGGTCGTAAATACGATTCAGCATATTATGAAAAAGTAATTGAAACTTTACGTTCTATAAAAAAAGATGTAGCTATAACCACTGATATTATGGTAGGTTTTCCTGGAGAAACTGATGAAGATTTTAATAAAACCCTTGAATTTGTGGAAAAAATTCGCTTTTCTGGTATCCACGTATTTAAGTATTCTCCAAGGGAAGGTACCCCTGCCAGTACATTTCCTAATCAAGTACCAAATTCCATTAAAGAAAAAAGAAGTGATATCTTAACAAAAAAAGCTTTAGAACTAAAACATAAATATTATCAGCAGTTTTTAGGGGAAGAAGTAGAGGTTTTATTTGAAAAAGAGGTAGATGGTAAAATAGAAGGACATACTACTAACTACATGGTAGTTCAAGCCAATGGAACAAAAGAATTGCTAGGTTCTATTTTACCTGTGGAGTTATTAGAAATTGAAGGAGAAACTATTTTTGGTAGAATAAAAGGTGAATTTAACGGAAGATAAGTGCATATAGTATTAGTGAAAAAAACAAGGGGGAAAAAAATATGGGAAGAGTATTTGTTTTTGAAGGAAAACGGTTGATTCCTCTGTTTATTTTACTAATGCTATTGATCACTGTATCTGTTTATGATGCTTTATTTCCTACAACAACTCCAGCTATCCTTACTGGGGAGTTAGTACATTACGTAAATGTTGAACAGGGAAATCTATACCCACAGAAACAACTCCTGATTTTTGACAACTTAGAAAGCTATGTCAAGTTTTTACAAAATAATAACATAGCATTACCTAATCACAATTTCGACCCAAATAACAATCTGGCAATAATTACAATGAATTTTCAAATTCAAAGTTTTACCAGAACATCAGATGATTTAGGACGAAAAGTACTAAATGTAATCTGTAGTGAAAAAAATGCTCAATATAAAATTTACATAGTGCCTAAGGATCAACAAATAGATCAAAATGATGTAGTTTGGAATTTTTATGACGAACGGGGAAGAAAGTTGGAAGGTGTAAGAATAAGGGTAAATCCGTAAAAGGTTTACCCTTATAATATTTACATCAACTATTAAAAAAGATTAAGAAAAAACAAAGATAAAAGAGGAATTATTTGCCTAGGTGTTGAAATAATATATATAAGGGGGTGAAGCTATGGAGTGTATATTTTGTAAAATTATAAAAGGTGAAGTTCCTGCTAAGAAAGTATATGAAGATAATAATGTTTTAGCTTTCCATGATATAAATCCCCAAGCTCCCATTCATATACTAATAATTCCTAAAAAACATTACTCTAACATCCTTCAAACAGAATTAAGGGAAATAGAACCTATCTTTTCCGCTATTAAAAACCTTGTAAGTGATTTGGGATTAGAGGAAGGTTTTAGGATAGTTAATAACTGCGGTGAACTAGGTGGTCAAACAGTAGACCATGTACACTTTCACCTTTTAGGAAAAAGAAAATTAACTTGGCCTCCAGGATAGGATATTATTACCTTGACAGTTATTTACCTTTTATGTATAATATCATTGTTATATTAAATTTTACTAATATTCCAGTACTATAATATTGAGTTTTACTGGTTTGTAGCGAGGGGAGGGAAACAAGGTGGCTGAAGTCAAAATTGGCAAAAACGAGTCCCTGGATAATGCCCTAAGGCGTTTTAAACGCTCATGCCAACGCTCTGGCGTTCTCTCAGAACTCCGCAAAAGAGAATTCTACGATAAACCAAGCGTAAAACGTAAAAAGAAAGCAGAAGCAGCAAGGAAGAAGAAAAAGTTCTAGAGGAGGAAAAGCCATTGAATTTGGTAGACCGCCTGACGGCAGACATGAAAACTGCCATGAAAAATGGAGATAAATTGGCTCTGTCTGTTATACGTATGATGCGTTCGGAAATCAAATATGCAGAAATCTCTAAAGGAAGTCCTCTCACTGAAGAAGATGTCCTAGAAGTTCTTAGTAGAGAATGTAAAAAGAGAAGGGATTCCATTGAAGAATATACAAAAGGGAATCGTCAAGATATAGCTGCCCAATTAGAAAAAGAAGTGGAAATCATTAGCACTTACTTGCCTAAACAGCTAACTAAAGAAGAAATCCAGAGTATAATAGATGAAGCAATCAGAGAAACCCAAGTTTCTTCTGTAAAAGAAATGGGAAAACTTATGGCTTACATTATGCCGAAAGTAAAAGGCAAAGCTGATGGAAAACTCGTTAATCAATTAGTGAAAGAAAAGCTATCTAATTAGATAGCTTTTTTTGTAATATAAAGGAATTATCTATTTAATGTAAAGTCTTCCTTAACTAAAAATAAATTTCCGAAATTTTGCAGGAATTTACTATTTTTACATAGAATAAATAATGAAATAGGTTTGACTAAAGGAGGTGACTAAATGAAAAGGTTTAGATTTTTAGCAGTATTTGTACTATTATTCTTGTCCTTGTTTCTTTTTACAACAAGTAGTTCCGCTAACGGAAAAGATACTATCTTTGTTATAACTTTAGAAGGTCCCATAGACGGAGCTTTACCAAGGATTTTAAAAAGAGCTATTAATGAAGCGGAAATGTCTAAAGTTGATTTAATAATATTAGAGATTAACTCCCCTGGAGGTTATGTTAAAGAAGCAGGACAAATAAGGGATATTTTAGTTTCTACAGATATTCCTATTTATGCTTTTGTTCGAAATAATGCATTTTCAGCAGCAGCTTTTTTAGCATTAGCTTGTGATAGAATTTATATGACCCCTCAAGGCTCTATTGGAGATGCCCAAGTAATCCTAGCAGATGGTCAACCGGCACCTGAAAAGATAATCTCTGCATGGGATGCCCAAATGCGTTCTTTAGCTGAAGCAAGGGGTAGGGATCCTGAGATAGCCTCTGCAATGGTGAGAATTGAGAAGGAAATTGAAGGATTAGTTAGTAGCAAAGAACTATTAACATTGACAGCCCATCAAGCTGTTCAATATGGATATTGTGAAGGTATATATAATTCAATAGATGAATTGTTAAAAGCTTTGAATTATAAAAATCCACAGATAATTATATTTGATCAATCATGGGCAGAAAGTTTAGCCCGCTTTATCACAAACCCGCAAGTTGCTTCAATTTTACTTTCTGTAGGAATGGTAGCATTAATTATTGAAGTTTTAGCTCCTGGTTTTGGTGTAGCAGGTATAATTTCCATAATATCCTTTACACTATTTTTCGGTGGACATATTATTGCAGGTTTTGCCAATTTAGAGTTTATAATTCTATTTATTTTAGGGATTTTATTGTTGATTGTGGAAATGTTCTTTGCCGGTTTCGGTATCTTTGGAGTTGGAGGGGTTACTTTGATATTTTTAAGTGTAATTTTCACCGCCAGGTCATTTTCAGACGGGATAGTTATCTTAGGATGGACACTTTTATTTACAATTATTTTGCTAATTATTTTTTACAGATTGCTATCAAGATCCAAAGGATTAGATAAATTAGTGTTAAAACAACAAGAAAATAAAGAACAAGGTTATATAGCTTCTGGAAAATATGAAGAATTACTTGGAAAAGAAGGAAGAACAATTACAATGTTAAGACCTTCAGGTATCGCTGAAATTGAAGGTCAACGGTATGATGTAGTTTCAGAAGGTGGTTTTATTTCTTCCAACGCAAAAATAAAAGTCGTTAAAGTTGGAAGTAATAATATAATAGTCAAAAAAATTGATTAGGAGGTTTTATTTATGCCAGAGACAATGATTTTTATGGTAATTGTTATAGCTTTAGGTATATTCTTTTTAACACTGTTATTTAGTTTTATACCCGTAGGGCTATGGATTTCTGCTTGGGCAGCAGGTGTTAAAATAGGTTTATTTAACCTAATAGGAATGCGTATAAGAAAAGTAATTCCAGCTAGAATTGTCAACCCCCTGATAAAAGCTACTAAAGCAGGATTAGATTTACAGATTGATAAATTAGAAGCCCATTATTTAGCAGGAGGTAATGTCGATAGAGTAGTTAATGCTTTGATTGCTGCTCAAAGGGCAGACATTGATTTAGGGTTTGAAAGGGCAACTGCTATCGATTTGGCAGGTAGAGATGTATTACAAGCTGTACAGATGAGTGTTAACCCTAAAGTTATAGAAACCCCAGTTGTAGCCGCTGTGGCAAAAGATGGTATAGAAGTAAAGGCAAAGGCCAGAGTAACAGTAAGGGCTAATATTGATCGCCTTGTTGGTGGAGCTGGTGAAGAAACCATTATTGCCAGGGTTGGTGAAGGTATTGTAACAACCATAGGTTCTGCTCAAACCCATAAAGAAGTTTTAGAAAATCCAGATGCAATTTCACGGACTGTTTTAGACCGTTCTTTAGATGCAGGTACTGCTTTCCAAATACTATCTATCGATATTGCTGATGTCGATGTAGGTAAAAATATTGGAGCAGAGTTACAAACAGATCAAGCTGAAGCTGACAAACGTATTGCCCAAGCTAAAGCTGAAGAAAGAAGGGCAATGGCCGTTGCTTTAGAACAAGAAATGAAGGCAAGGGTTCAAGAAATGAGAGCAAAAGTTGTAGAAGCTGAAGCTGAAGTACCTAAAGCTATGGCTCAAGCTTTAAGGGAAGGAAAAATTTCTGTTATGGATTACTATCAGTTAAAAAATATAAATGCAGATACAAACATGAGGGAAGCGATTTCTAGAGGTTCTAAAGAAGAAAAAGGAAGCTAAGGTGAAAAATTATGGAGCTCATAATATTCCTGATCTTCACTGTGGTATTTAGTTTAATTAAAAGTTTAATTGATCAAGATCAAAAAAATAAAGGTAAGCCAATATTAGAACCTAAATATGAGAAATTTCCTGTTGAACAGCAAAAATCTAAAGCTGTAATCAATAAAGAAAAGTTAATATCTAAAAAGATAGAAAAACCTATAAAAACTACAACTACTCATAATCTGACAATGACAGTTAAAGAAAATAAACATGAGGAACAATTTTCAAATAAAAATTTAGAGTTAAGTTTTGAACATGATGATATAGTTAAAGGGTTTATTATGTCTGAAATCCTTGAGAATCCAAGATTTAAAAAACCTTATAAATTCCGCTAATATTTAGTTATACCTCCTTCTATTTTGGCATATTGTTAAAATAGACAGGAGGTGTTTTTTTATGTCTAAAAGAGGTGATAAGATAAAGCTAGGTTTGGCGGAATTTTTTGATATACCAAAAGATATTATCCTTAATTTACCCCGTATAATAATTATTGGACAGATACAAATTTATATAGAAAATCATCAAGGAATAAAAGAGTTTAGAGATGATTATGTAAAAATTGATTTGCCCCAAGGAATTTTGGAAATTAAAGGGAAAAACCTACTATTAAGAAATGTCTATAGCGATGATTTGCTTTTGGATGGGGAAATAACTTCTATTAACTTTATTAAATAGGTTGGTGATAAAATGTTTTTAATACAACTTATGAAAAAATTAAAAGGGTATGTAACGGTCAAAGTGATGGGCAAAAAGGGTGAGAGATTTATTAACTTAGCTATGAGGATGGATGTAGAACTTTGGAATATAAAAAGGGAAAAAGACTACTTAATATTAAATTTATCTATAGCTGGATACAGGAAAATGTGGCAACAATGTCGAAAGGAAAATATACCTATAAAAATCATTAGAAAAAAGGGAGGGCCCTTTTTATTACATAAACTTAGAAAAAGAAAAGTATTTTCAGTAGGATTAATTCTGTTTATTTTAGTAATCTATATTATTTCTTCTTTTATTTGGTTTGTTGATGTAACAGGCTTGGAAACTATAGACTATAACCAGTTTTCTACCTTTTTAAAAGAACAAAATTTAAAGGTAGGAACCTTTAAATATTTTATAGATACTGAAAAATTAGAGCAAAATATAAAATTGGCATTTCCACAAATCGCTTGGGTATCAATTAATGTTAGAGGAACACAAGTTTTAGTGGAAGTTGTGGAAAAAGAGGGAGAAGAAGCTACAGAAAAAGGGCCAGCTAACTTAATAGCGGTAAAAGATGGAGTAATAACAAAAATTTTAGTATTATCAGGGCAACAAGAAGTAAATGTGGGAGATACTGTTGCTAAAAATCAATTACTAATTTCAGGTCAATTATTTAATGAAGAGACAAGGACCCATATGTTAGTAAGAGCCTTCGGTATTGTAGAGGCTAGGGTTTGGTACGAAGGTTATGGAGAAGCATTACAACAAGAATCTTTGTATAAAAAGACGGGAAATTCAGTAGCAGTAAAATATATAGAGGTATTTGGCAAAAAGATAAGAATTTCAAAAAAAAATATCCCTTATGAAAAATACTCAAAGGGAATAACTGTAAATAGACTAGCAATTAAAGACTCACCTTTACCATTTAAAGTGGTAATTGAAAGGTATTATGAAATTAAAGAAGAAAAAAATAAATACAATATTACTCAAATGGAAAGATTAGCAAGGGAAAGGGCTATAGAAAATGCTATGAAAAA
Organism: Anaerobranca gottschalkii DSM 13577; assembly: GCF_900111575.1. Classification (NCBI taxonomy): domain Bacteria; kingdom Bacillati; phylum Bacillota; class Clostridia; order Eubacteriales; family Proteinivoracaceae; genus Anaerobranca; species Anaerobranca gottschalkii. The sequence goes on from NZ_FOIF01000002.1 coordinate 99,425, forward strand.
AGTGCCTGATGGGGTGGAAATTGTAAATAAAACTGTTAATATAATAGAGAGAAGTGGTAAAATAGTAAGAGTAAAAGTTATTTTAGAAACAATAGAGGATATTGGCAAGATACAAAGAATTAATTATTAATTAACATTCAAGGAGGCATGACTTTGACAGAATTTACTTATAACATTAAAATTGAAGATTATACTATTTTTAGGGAGTTAAATACCCAAAATGGTAGTTTCTTATTAAAAATTGAAGAAAAAACAAATGCAATAATAAATCTTAACAGTAATGGAATAATCATAACAGGAAAAAATCAAAGGGAAATAGATAAAACTAAAAAGTTAATTGAAGATTTAATTAAACTCATTCAGTTAGATGGTTATTTAGATGAGCAAAAGGCAAATTATATTTTAAACATCGATGAAAAGGGTGAATTAAAGGTAGTGGAAGAATTACAACAGACAATTATAAGGAATTTTAAAGGAAAAAATATTAGACCTAAAACGTTAGGACAAAATAGATATATCCAAGCAATAGAGAAAAATCATATAGTTTTTGGTATTGGTCCAGCGGGTACAGGTAAAACTTATTTAGCTATAGCCATGGCGGTAAAGGCTTTAAAGGAAAAGAAAGTAAGTAGAATAATCTTAACCCGTCCAGCTATTGAAGCAGGGGAAAAATTAGGTTTTTTACCAGGGGATTTGCAAGATAAAGTAGATCCATATTTACGTCCCCTCTACGATGGTTTAAATGATTTGTTAGGACCAGAAGTCTTCCAACGTTATATGGAAAAAGGTATAATAGAAGTAGCTCCCTTAGCATATATGAGAGGTAGAACTTTGGACAATTCATTTATAATTTTAGATGAAGCTCAAAATACAACTCCAGAACAAATGAAAATGTTTTTGACGAGATTTGGTTTTGGTTCTAAAGCTATAATAACAGGAGATATTACCCAAATTGATTTACCTAAAGGGAAGTTTTCAGGTTTAAAACAAGTGGAAAAAATTTTAAAAAATATTGAAGGCTTGGAATTTATCCATTTAACTGAATCAGATGTAGTTAGACATCCAATAGTTACAGCAATAATCCAAGCATATGAAAGTCATTAGATTCTAACTTTAATTTATAATAACAATTGATATAATTAGATATGAGGTGGGGGAAGTGTTTAACCTAAAAAGATTTACCGTTAAAAGTTCCAAATTTTTACAGAAATCTAAAACTTATCGTTATTTAATATATTTTGGGGTATTTATCACTACCTTTTTCTTATTAGCTGTTGGGTTAATACCCCCTAAATATTCTTTGGAAGTTGGACAGGTTTCACCAGAAACTATTTATGCCCCTAGAACTGTCGTTGATCCTTACCTAACTAAATTAGCGGAAGAGGAAGCAGTAGCAAATGTTCCTGATGTATATGTTCACGATCAAACTATTACTAACCATGCCCTAAAAGGCCTTTCTTCTATTTTTGAAAAAATAGAAGAAATTGCTTTGGAATCTGATGAAGAAATCAGAAGGGGCTTATTTGAGGCTTTACCCGATTCATTACAACAGGAAACAGCTTTAGAAAAGCTTGCAAATTTACCGGATAATTCTAGGGCCCTTATTTATAATAAAATTTATGAAGCTGTTGAAAGGTTGTTAAATCAAGGGATAAAAGTAAATACTTTAGAGAATGCACAAGATAATTTAAAACAAGAAGTTAATACTTTAACTACTGATTTAGAATTAAGGGAATACCTTTATACATTAAGTTCTGAATTTTTAAAGGTCAACTTAGTTTACTCAGCAGAAGCCACTGAACAAAATCGGAGAGAAGCCAGAAGGCTCGTAGAAGAAGTTAAAATCCTAAAAGACTCTAAAATAATTGATAAAGGGGAAGTTGTTACAGAACATCACATCAAGCAATTAGAAGCTTTAGGTTTACAAAAAACTTCTAACCAGGATTTAGTTTTATATTTAGGAATATTATTATTAACTCTAACGATTTTTGCTGTTATTGGTGTTTATTTATATTTGTATCAGCCAGATGTGTACTATAATTCCCATAAACTCTTACTTTTAGGTTTAATATTGTTAATAACTTTGATTTTAGCTAAAGCTTTAAGCTTTTTTTCAATATATTTAATTCCCATAGCATTAGCACCTCTATTAATTTCTATTTTGTTTAATAAAGGTCTAGCCACAATGATGACAATAGTTTTAGCAATTTTTGCTAGTATTATTGTAGGAAATGAGTTTAAATTTATAGTACTAGTTTTGGTATCTGGTTTAGTGGCTATATTTACTACTAATAAAGTTAGTCAAAGGTCAGATTTAACTAGAGCTGGTGCCATAATTTCAGGTGTCAATGTTATTATATTAGTATCTATTTCTTTATTAACCGGTTCCTTTGGGGGAACATCTACTATGATAAAAAACTTAATAATGGATATAATAATGGGAATGTTAAGTGGGTTAATTGCTAGTATTTTGGCTATTGGGATATTGCCTTTTTTAGAAAATGCCTTTAGCCTGACTACTTCTATAAGACTTTTAGAATTAGCAAATCCTAATAATGGAGCATTAAAGCGTTTATTAATGGAAACTCCAGGGACATATCATCACAGTATTATAGTAGGTAATTTAGCTGAAGCGGCAGCAGAAGAAATAGGGGCAGATCCTATTTTAGCAAGGGTGGCAGCTTATTATCACGATATTGGTAAAGTAACAAATCCCTATTATTTTATAGAAAACCAGTTAGGGATTGAAAATATCCATGATTCTATGGAGCCAAAAGAAAGTGCGAAAATTATAATTGACCATTTAAAACAGGGTGTTGAATTAGGTAAAAGCTTTGGACTTCCCGGTATTATCATTGATTTAATCAGGCAATCCCATGGAACTACTAAATTGGAATATTTCTATCATAAAGCAAAAGAGCTATATGGTGAAGAAAATGTAAATGAAGATGATTATAGGTATCCAGGACCTAAACCTCAAACAAAAGAAGCAGCAATTCTAATGTTTGCAGATTGCATAGAAGCTGCGGTTCGCTCTATTAAGCAACCAACGAAAGAGAAAATATGTCAAATAATTGAAGGAATTATAAACAATAAAATTGCTGATGGGCAGTTAGATCAATGTCCTATAACTTTTTATGAGATCAATAAAATAAAGGAAAAATTGACAAAAGTTATAATGGGAATTTTCCATCAAAGGATCCAATATCCTAATAAATAAAGGAGGAATATAAAATGTTATATCCAATAATCGAAGAAATAGAAGGAATAGAAATCACTGCAGAAATAGAAGAGTTAATCAATAAGATATGTCGGCAAGTGGCTGAGGAAGAAGCAATAAACGGGGAATATGAAGTTAATATTATTTTTGTAGACGATCCTTTTATTCAAAACTTAAACTCTAGATTCAGAGGGAAAGATTGCCCGACAGATGTGTTATCTTTCCCCTTTGATACCCCCGAATTTTTAGGAGAAGTATATATTTCACTAGAAACCGCTAAAAGGCAGGCAGAGGAATATAACCATACATTAACAAGGGAAATAGCTTTTTTAACTGTTCATGGTCTATTACATTTGTTAGGCTATGACCATAATGATCAACCAAATGAATTAATGAGAGAAAAAGAAGAAAAAATCTTATCTAGTTTAGGAATTGTAAGGGGGTAAAAATTTGGAAATTAAAAAAGTGCTGCATAGTTTTATATATGCAGTGGATGGAATCATATACAGTGTTAAAACTCAACGGAACATGAGAATCCATTATGCTGTAGCCTTATTAGTATTAACTATGGGGTTTGTGGTTCGTCTATCTAAAATTGAATTGGCGGTACTTTTTTTTACTGTTTCTCTAGTAATTGCTATGGAACTAATAAATACAGCTATTGAGGCTACAATTGATTTAATTACTGATAAATATCATCCTTTAGCAAAAATAGCTAAAAATGTTGCGGCAGGAGCAGTATTAGTATCTTCAATAAATGCTGTAGCTGTTGGCTATGTTCTGTTCTTCGATAAATTTGATAAACTAACCTTTACTATCATTACTTCTATTCAAGAAGTTCCCCTTTATCTATACAATTCATTAGTTGGAATACTTTTATTATTAATTATTGTTTTTAAAACCTTTATCTCAGATTTTAAAAACCTTGGATTACCTAGTGGTCAAACAACAGTTGCCTTTGCCTTTGTCGTTGCTGTATTATTTTTATCCGAAAATCTATTTCTAACAATGTGTAGCATAGCTATCGCTTTAATGATTGCCCAAAATCGCATGAATAATAACCGGCACTCATTGATTGAAGTTCTTTTAGGTGCAGTTTTGGGAATTTTGTTTGGAATTATAGGGTTTGTGGTATTACTTTAACTTTTATAAAGGGGGCTAAAAGGATGTATACTAGAAAAGTAGATTTAAAGTTATCTATAATTGCTGTAATGTTAATTTTGGTATTTGTTATTAATACCTTTTTATTATTAACAAACTTTGTAGAAAAGGGTCAAAGTTTAAAGACAGCTAAGGAATATGCCCAAACCATAGTTGATTATTACCAAAAAGTTGCAAAGGATGCAGGGGTTTACTCAAATTCAGCGGTTCAGAATGTTTTGGCAAGATTTATGTATGAAATTAACTTAGCAAATAGTAATGATGAATTAGCTAGGGTAATTGTTAATTTAGGTAATGAAACCCAAAATATTATTAGGAGAGAAACAGAATCAAGGCAAGCCAATATAATTTTAGCGATGGTAAGTTCGGATTATAATTTAAGTTCTATTGTTGAGCCTATGAGAATAAGTATTTCTTTCAATACACAAGGGGATATTATATTTAATGACGGTGGATTACTATCCCAAGCTGTAAAGGACGAAATTTCTGAATATATTCATAGCATCCCTATCCTATGGGAAAGGGTAATTGAGATGGAAATTGAACACGGAACATCTCGTTTAGTAACACCTAGGTCAAGTGAAGAAAAGGAACAAAGGCTTAGAAGTGAAATTGATATGTTAAAGGCAGAAATAGAAAGTTTGAGAATAGCCACAGGATATGCAGAAATGACAGGAGAAGGATTAATAATAAAATTATATGATAATCCCAATGTTTATGGAAATATTTCCCCTTATATTATTCATGATCTAGATTTATTAGATTTAGTTAATGAACTTTTTAGTTCTGGTGCTAGAGGAATCGCCATAGATGGCAGAAGGCTTACAACTACTAGTTCTATACGTTGTGTTGGTCCAGTAATTCACGTAGATCATGAACCTATAAGGGTTGAACCTATTGAAATCCATGTGGTTGGAAATCCAGAAATTTTAAAAAGTGGATTATCTCTCTTTTTTAGAACTAGGTTTGATCCTAGAGGTATAAAATACGATGTACAAATTGTTGATCAAATAACTTTACCAGCATATTCAAGGAGGAGATAAAATATGGAAGAAAAAGTAATTAAAAAACTTATTGATGAAGCTAAAAAAGCCATGAATAATGCCTATGTCCCTTATTCTAATTATCCAGTAGGAGCAGCATTACTTACTGAAGATGATCAAATAATAACAGGTTGTAATGTTGAAAATGCTTCTTATGGTTTGACTAATTGTGCAGAAAGAACTGCTTTGTTTAAAGGTGTTTCAGAAGGTATACGGGATTACAAAGCTATTGCCATTATCTGTAATGGTAAATTAATAGCATCTCCTTGTGGCGCTTGTAGGCAAGTAATTGCTGAATTTTTAGAACCAAAAGCTCCAGTTATTTTAGCTAACGAGTATGGGGAATATCAAATAACCACAGTAGAACAATTACTTCCAGGTGCCTTTACACCTAAATCCTTGAAGGAGGTCAACAATGTTTAAGTCAGGATTTGTTTCAATTATAGGTAGACCTAATGTAGGTAAATCTACTTTACTTAATAATTTACTAGGACAAAAAGTAGCTATTACCTCAGATAAGGCACAAACAACAAGGACTAAAATCCATGGGGTATTGACGGGAGAAGATTATCAAATAGTGTTTATCGATACTCCAGGAATTCATAAACCTAAACATAAACTTGGAGAAGCAATGGTTAAAGCAGCCAAAAGTTCTACTTTAGATGTAGACGTCATTCTCTTTATCACAGATATTTCCCAGCCAGTAGGCAGAGGAGACCAATTTATCTTAGAAGGTTTACAAAAGGTCAAAACACCTGTAGTATTAGTGGCAAATAAAATTGATCAAACGGTGGAAAAAGATGCAAAAGAAAGGATAGCTCAGCTTACACAGTTATTTCCATTTAAAGATGTAATTGCCATTTCCGCTTTACAGGGAGTTAATACCCAAGGTTTAGTAAAATTAATTTTAGAATTCTTTCAAGAAGGACCGAAATACTATCCAGATGATATGATAACAGATCAACCAGAACGGGTAATTGTCCAAGAGTTAATTAGAGAAAAAATATTAGAATTAACTAGAGAAGAAATTCCCCATGGAGTAGCCGTTGAAGTTGTTCAAATGACTACAAAGGGAGATAATTTACTAGATATATCTGCTAATATTTACGTTGAGAGGGAATCCCATAAAGGGATTATTATTGGTAAAGGCGGAAAACTCCTTAAAGAAATAGGGAAAAGGGCCCGGATAGATATGGAACATTTTTTCAACAGTAAAGTTTATTTAGAACTATGGGTCAAAGTTAAAAAGAATTGGCGGGATTTACCGGGAGCATTAAAAGAATTTGGTTTAGATAATAATGAATAAGGGGATACTATGCTTTATAAAACTACAGGTATTGTGATAAAAACTTTTCCCTATAGTGAAGCTGACATGATAGTTAGGATTTTTTCTCAAAAAAAAGGGAAAATGGATATGTTGGCAAAGGGAGCTAAAAAAATAAAGAGTAAATTAGCATCAAGTGTCCAACCATTTACCTATGGAGAGTATACATTTTTCCAAAAAAACTATAATCTTGCTGTATTAAGGCAAAGTGAAATTCTTGCCAATTATAAAAATATAATTTCTAATTTAAAACTTACCTTTATGGGTTATTACATCTGTGAGTTTATTGATTATTTTCTCCCAGAAAATCAAGAGCATCCTAGGTTCTTTGCTTTAACAGTCAAGACTTTAGAGTTTATTAACACTTTCCCAGACCAAAGTCATGCTATATTTACAGCTTTTAAAATTAAAGCTATCTCCATGATAGGCTTTACCCCTACATTGACAAGTTGTGTCAAATGTGGTTTTAAAGGAGATGATTTAAAGTTTATCTTTAGTATTAAAGAAGGAGGTCTCCTTTGCAGTAAATGTGTTCCAGAAAATAACATGTTTTTGCCTAAAAATGAAATTTTATTACTAATATTTTTATTAAAATCCACCTATGAAGAAATATTAAATGTAAATATAACACCAGATAAGTTAAAAACAGTGGAATCTATTATCGGAAAATACATAAACTATCATTGTGAAGGACATGTATTCAAGAGCGAAGGTTTATTAAAAAACTTACCATAGGAGGGATTTTAATGGATGAATTACGGAAAGTTGACATTATTAGGGAACGGGTGGGCTGTAGTTACAAAGCTGCCCACGAAGCTTTGGAAAAAGCAGATGGAGATGTTTTAAAGGCTATCATAGAATTAGAAGGTAAGGAAAAGGTTTGGAGGGAACAAATACAAGTTACCGGTGGAGAATTGGTAGAAAAAATTAAAGAAATAATTCACCAAGGAAATGTAACAAAAATAATAGTAAAATCAGGAGATAAAACTATAGTAGAAATACCTGTTACTGCAGGAGCTATTGGGGTATTATTAGCACCTCACTTAGCCATTTTAGGGGTACTGTCTGCCTTAATAACTAAATGTACTATAGAAATTGAAAGAAAAGAAGATAAATAAATTGTCTAATTAATCCTTGATTGTTGGCAAAAAAAAGAATATAACTTGTTTTCGAAAGTTAAAAAAGAGAAAAAAGTCTGTAAGCCCTTTAATATCAAGGGTTTACAGACCTTCATATTTACGAGACGTTGTTTCTTTTACCCTAAAAAATGAGTAATATAAATTATTTTTTTGTTAACTTAAAAATTTTTTTCATTTCTTTAAAAGGAATTATTTCATAATCTGTATTAAACCCAAAAACTTCATGTAAATCATCGGTAAAATCAGTCCTAGTATATGTTGGAGTATAACCATCACCATAAATCTCTAGGAAGTTCATATCTCTTAGCCCATCAATTATTTGGCGACATGTATATTTGCCATCTAACTTATGCTCAATCTATCTATAGATGATAAGAGCAATAAAACAAGTAGTAAAGTGGGCTCTTTATAAAAAACACTTTCTTTATGAACATCTTCATCTAAAGAAGAAATATCATAAGTTTTGTTACTGTCACTTAAAAACCAACCCTTTGTATCTAAAACTCAATCTTTTAAATGTTTTTTAAGCTTTTTAATAGACTGAGTTGTAATAAAAGCCCTGTCACCCTTACTATTAAACCTTCTATTACTTTCAGAAGCTAAACCAGCATCAGTAGAAACAATAAATTTAGAAAGCTTAAAATCAGATAATATTTTTTCCTCTAAAGGTTTCAAAGTAGTTTGCTCATTGGTATTCCCTTGATTGATATTAAAAGCAAGGGGTATACCATTTCCATCCATAAATAATCCCATTTGCACGATAGGATTAGGCTTATGTTCCTTCGAGGCACCATATTGTTTAAGTCCAAACTCTTGCTCAATCTCAAAAAAATAATTTGTGTTTTTTTACTAAAAAAAGCCCTGTTTTCAAAACTTTTGAGATTAGTATTTACTTTTCAACTGTCAAAAACCCGTATCATTTACATGGAGAAGCCCACATGGTAGCCTGTTGAAGAGGCAGGACTTATCATTAGGCTGCCTTTAAGGACTAGTACCTTGTGGGCAGAGGCTCCATGTCAATGACAAATCGGGTCAAGAACTCATAATTTATTTTAATTAAATGCGATAACTTTGTTGACAAACACCGATCTTTATGATAAGTTTTTAACTAAGAATTATGAAAATTACAATTTCAAAGATTTTTATTTACACTAACACTATCTGATAGTATTTTTTCTAAACTGGTGGTCAAATATTATCAGCCATTGTGCACCCATAGATACTGTAGAACCTTATAGTTTTGAAGAAACAATCAGTGAGTAACCTCGGAAACTAAGGCTAAGAATCTTAATTAAATGCTAATAACATGTTAAAAAATATATATCTAAATGTCTAAAGGTATTACTAAAAAATGGCATGTTAAGCTAACCTATACTAAACAAACAGACGGTTATAAGAACAGAATGAATATGGTATTACAGCCCATCTACCCCATTCCTTTTTTGTACAAGAGAGATTTGGGATGTAATAACACGCTTTCAAGAAGCCATGACAATTAAAGATATTTTGCATCAGTATCCTTTTCCTTAGGACAAGATATTTTCCTTGCACTAATAAATATGGAAGTTAATATGCGAAAGTTGACTTAGTTAATAATAGTTAGCCGGCAACTATTGTTATATAACAATTAAGAGGAGGAAATTAAATGACAAGGGGAATAAGAGTTTTTGTCTTAAGCATTCTACTTGTTTTTATTTTTAGTTTAAGTGCTTCAGCTTCTGAGGTCTTTGTGAGAAAAGATTATTTAGCGACACCTAAGGGCTCACGTAGTTATTCGGGACAATATACGACAGGACCTTTGGGAGTGAGAACACATTGGAGATTCAATGCTACACTTCAAAATAGTGGCTATGCTTATCAGATAGGTCTTGAAAGATTAACAGAGGGACGATTTGTTTGGAGAGGATCCTCTGATCATAGGAGTTCGCTTACAATAAAGCTAACAAAAACAACAATAGCTTCTGCTACAGAAACTAGTACAATTTCTAGTAAACTTGGGCTAAGTATTCCAGTAAATGCTTTGAAAGTATCTGGTGAAATAGGTGGTAGTAGAACAACATCTCAAACCTATACTGTTACAAGTACAATAACACATGCTCATACACTTAATAGAACATCACCTGCAGGTAGATATTCATTAAAACACACAGTGTATGCTGACAGATATAGGGTAAATACTGATAAAAGAATCCTACGAGTCTGGAGAAGTTATTCTACAAACGATCAAATATATAGGTATCATACTACAACTGGAGACATAGATATCTGGAGACATAATTTGTAACTACTAACAGTCAAATAGGTGGATACATCACCTATTTGACTGACTTAAGGAGGAAAAATCTTGAATAAAAAGGCTATTATAAGCATCTTATTAGTTGTTTTTATTATATTGGGATTATGGAATATAAGGGGTGATTCAAAGAGAAGTGAGGCAGAAGGAGACCTTGAATTCTTCGGTGGAGAGCTAATGAGTATAGAGTATGTAATTTTAGATGATTTTGCATACTTTGGCTCTGTATTGATAATAAATCAAAGAATAGACAAAATGGATGTTATTGGAATCAACGGCACAAATATCGATGGCACTAATTTTAGTTTTGAGCTTAGTGATTTGTTGGATACATACAAAGGATTTTATATATATGATTTTCGAATAGATATTGTTGATTTAGATGAAAATGAAAACTTTTTTGAAGTTAAATCTGTGGATTTAAAAATAAATAACACTGACTTAAATTTTCCATTGAATAAAGTGATTTTTTATCGTACTAATAATATTGAACAAGGCAATCTATATGGTAAAGATTTTTATATTGATGGTGCGCCTGTTACAAGGAATTGGGATACAGAACAATTATCTTATAGGATTTATACTAATAAGGCTATAGATATTAAAAATATTTCCTTCACTAACCAAGATATACAAGCAGAAAATCTTAGATTTTTTAATGGTGTAAAAGTTACTGAGAATGGACTTATACCTGCTGAAACTGAAGCCCAGTTTTCGTTTGATTTAGTGAAAACTAAAAACATTAATAATAATACATTTTTGTTTACTGATATAATTATAGAGTATATAGTAGTTGATACAGGGGAAAAATTTTACTCTCATGGTCCCATGTTATTAAAGATAGGGGATATTAGCCCTGAAAACATAATGAAATACATCGATAAAAGGTAGGGGATACCGTGAAGAAAATAGTATTGTATATTATAATATTCATTCTCTGTACTTCTCTAATGCTAATTCTAGTCTTTACAGCTTCAGGCGGGTTAAGACAAAAAAATAGATGGTCAATCCAAGACGAAGGTATAACTGAAAGGTTATTATATACCCATTACACAGTATTTAGAGGAAATATTACTAATCATATTTCAAAAAGTGGGATTGTTGTCCCAAGTAAAGATAGTTTGAAGCAAATTGCTATCGATACTTCTAATACAAAACCAGACATTAAATTTGTAGTAGGCGATAGATTCTCCATTGGCGATGTGTTGTATACTATGGGTGATAGAGAATTTACTAGTAAGGATAATGGATGGATCTCGCAAATTATTCATAATAAAAATAGAACAATAATTGAGTACATTGATTTTAGCGATTATTATATCTATACATTTATAACACAAGACGAGGAACGACTTATAAATCAAGGAACACAAGTGAAAATTATTGGAAGTAATGATTTAATCTTAGATGGTGAAATTATATATATTTCACCTGAAATTTTTGACGGTGAACTAGAAGTGAAAATAAGATATCAAGGAGACTTTTTGCCTGGAAGTCAGGTAAAGCTAAACTTTATTTTAGAGGAAAGAAAGGATGTGAAACTCATTGAAAAAGAGGTATTAAAGAGGGATGAAAGAGGTACATACCTAGAAAAACTCTCAGAAGAGGGTTTAATAACGAGAGTATATATAGACGTAGGAATAGAAGATGAGAATTATATCGAAATACTGTCTAACAATGTTAACTTAGGAGATGAATTTATTTTGATTACTAATGAATTTGATGGAGCCAGATATTTGGAGCAATTGCCATGATTGAGTTAGTGGGAATAAACAAGTCTTATCCTCAAAAGAAAGATGTTCTTAAAGATATCAGCTTAAGAATTCCAGAAAAGAGTTTCGTATCTATTATGGGTAAATCTGGCTCTGGTAAGACGACACTACTAAATATATTAGGTCTTATAGATTCATTTTCTAAAGGTAAATATCTTTTCTACGGAAAAGATATATCTAAATTAAATAGTTCTCATCTAGCACATGTTAGAAATCAAAATATTGGCTTTGTGTTTCAAGCATATAACTTAATTCCAGGAATGTCAGTATATGAAAATGTAATGCTACCTCACCTATATTCAAGGCAAAGAATTAATCAAGGGCATATAGAGAGAATACATTTTCTTTTAAAGCGGTTTAATCTCACAGATTTAAAAGATAAAGATGTAAACCTATTATCAGGAGGAGAAAAACAGAGAGTTTCTCTATGTAGAGCTTTAACATTAAACCCAAACCTTATAATAGCGGACGAGCCTACAGGGAATTTAGATAATGAAAATACTCAAATAGTTATGGATTATTTCAAAGAATTAAATATGGATGGTAAAACGATTATTATTGTAACTCATGACATAAATGTAGCACAGCAAGCAACTACAAGATTTTTTCTTGAGGAGGGAGTCCTTCTCAAATGAATAAAGCTGTATTGTATATAAGAACATGTTTATTATATATAATCAAGAATAAGGTGAGGTTTACACTGACAGTAAGCGGAATGGTTTTGGCTTGCTTTCTATTAACTTTTGGGTATGTTTTTATTGATAGTTATTATGAAAGCAACTTTACAAGAATAAATGATTATAAGAGAACTAATTCTATTGTGGTTACTGGCCAAATGGATATTACCACGATGAATAATATTAATAATTTAGTTGGTGGTACTTATGCTTCATATCAGCGTGTGCCAGGGTCATATATTATATACAGTTCCAATAATAAAAATATTAATGTTGAAATTATACTAACAAATGCTAATTTTACAGATTTTTTAGTACCTGTTGAGGAATTATCTTCAACCACTTATTTTAAAACTTATTTAGTTAAAGGTAGATCTATTGAGTTAGAAGATATATTAAATGGTAACAGGGTAGTTGTAATCGATTCAGTTTTAGAATACTTATTATTCGGAGATCATGATTCTATAGGTAAATACCTCTATATACCTATCAGAGAGTTTAGTAATAATTTTTCATCACTTAGGTATGAACCATTGCAGATAATAGGGGTTATTGAAGCATCTGATGATTCAAAACAAAAGTACTACGAATTTAATAAAAATTCAAGTCAGATAAATACAGTTTACAATGGAAGGGTTTTTGTCCCATATTCAATTGATCTTTTTTCTAACTATGATGATATGGAAGCTTCTTCAAGGTTTATTTCACTTGTTTATAGTTATCTACCTAATTATGAAGCAACTTTTACTGCCTTGGATACGTATTTAAGAGATTATAACCATTCAGTTAGTGCTCACTCCTACAAATCTATTTATAGAGATATTGAATTCGAGTTAATTGAGACTAGGAAAACCCTATATTTGGGTGTCTTATTAATAATTATTTTTTCTGGAATTTGTATAATGAATACAATGTTTTTCTCTGTTAAAGAGAGGATTAACGAAATAGGTATAAGAAAATCTTGTGGGGCTTCGGATGAAGATATAGTTATACAATTTATTATTGAGGGCTTACTATACGGAATAATTGCAGCTATTATAGGGATTTTTTTAGCCCTTGTCTTGGTATCACTTGTCATAATTTACTTACAAGAAGCTGGTTACTATGCTCTTTTACTTGTTATAAAGCCTAGTTCTATATTGATTTCGCTATTGACATCTCTTGTTATTTCTCTTATAGCAAGCATAATCCCTGCAATTTATGGATCAAGGATAAAGATAGTCGATGCCGTACGATTTGATTAAAATGAGGGTTGATATATAACTTTATTAGGGTATTGACGTGTATTGACCTTATTCTAAATAGGTAATATTTTGGATACCTAATTTCCTAGGCAAAGCCCAGCACTGGATATCTAAATCTGAGTCAACTCTATCCTTAAAATATATTAAAAGCTGATAGAAACATTTTTACCATACCTTAAGTGACTGAATCCACCTCGTAGAAATTTCCATGGTAGTTAAGTATAATATATTTTTTAAGGCTCTATTCCACCTTAAGAGAAAGACTAAACCCCCACTTGTAGAGTTGGCACCTAATTTTTACCAAAAATGGTCTGCCGCACTGTATAGCTTATTTTTCATACAAAAGTTTAGTCCTTTTTCAATAGTATCAGTTGTTTGATCTTTTATTGCTTCTTTGATGATTAACAATTGATCTCTTATAAAGAATAAATAATTTTTAATCCTTGATTGTTGGCAAAAAAAAGAATATAATTGACTTAGGTGAATAAATGTTGAGTATTGGTGCCTCGTTAGAGGAGAATAGGGAATCAGGTGCAAAGCCTGAGCGGACCCGCCACTGTGATGGTTTGGCCATATCATACCACTGTTAGGAAAATAACGGGAAGGGATATCGGCCTTATACCTAAGCCAGGAGACCTGCCAATACTTAAAACTTTTTCCTTTCGGGGGCAGAAGGAAAAGGTAAAGTTATTCATGACTTCAACTGCCCAAAAAGGGCAGTTTTTTTATGGGCCCCTAATTAAATTAGGAGGGATTTAAATGAAAAAATTATTGACACTGGTAATAGTATTTTTTCTTACCCTTACCTTAGTAGCCTGTAGTAAAGGAGAAAATCTACAGCAAACTGAAAATTTTAAAATTGTATCTTTAGCACCCAGTAGCACAGAAATCGTTGCAGCTTTAGGAAAATTAGAGAATTTAGTTGGTGTATCGGATTTTTGTAACTATCCTGAAGAAGTACTGAGTATAGAAAAAGTAGGAAATGCCTTTAATGTTAATTTTGAAAAAATTGTAGGGTTACAGCCAGATTTAGTATTGTTGATGAATGAAGGAGAAGTAGCAGATAGGTTAAGGGAATTAGATATCCAAGTACTTATACTTAATCCTACAACAATTGAGGAAATATATGAAGATATTTTAAAGGTAGCTGAAATCTTGAAAGTTGAGGAAAAAGGACAAGAAATAGTAAATAAAATGAAAGATGATCTAAAGAAAATACAAAAAGAAACCCTTGAAGAAAAGCCAACTGTATTCATCCTCTTAGATAGCACAGCTTTTTGGACTACTGGTAAAGGAACTTTTTATAACGAAGTTATAGAAAAAAGCGGAGGTATTAATATAGCGGCAGAAGAAACTGGTTGGTTAGAATTTTCAGCAGAGAAATTACTAGAACTAGATCCAGATGTGATATTATATACATGGGAACCATCGGAGGAATTAACTTCTTTACCAGTGTGGCAAAACTTAACTGCCGTTAAAGAAGGAAGAACATACCTAATCGATGGTGATTTGACATCAAGACCTGGTCCAAGGATTGTTGAAGGGATAGCTACTATAGCTAAAATTTTAAAGGGTGAGTAATTTGAAAAAAACTTATTTATTTACCATAATAATTCTCTTTTCAGTATTAATATTGGGGGTAGCCTTTGGAGCAACCCCCATTTCTTTAAGAGAAATATTCTTAAACTCGAATACAACTTATTATGTTATTTTATATCAAATGAGAATGCCGAGGGTAGTTTTGAGTATGTTGGTAGGTGGGGTATTAGCTGGTTGTGGAGTAGCTTTTCAAAGTATTTTAAAAAATCCATTGGCAGAACCTTATACTTTAGGGGTTAGCAGTGGAGCAGGTTTAGGCGCTACTCTAGCTATGACATTTTTGGTTAATTATAGGATTTATGGCTTATCCACAATTACTTTCTTCTCCTTCCTCTTTGCTATATTTACAGTTATATTGGTCTACTTTTTAGCTAAAAGTCAAGGTTCCTTAAATCCTTTAAATCTCATCTTAGCTGGAGTTGTTATCAGTTCAACTTTTTCCGCATTTATATCTTTTATAATGATCTACGCCGATGACAATATACGGCAAATCTTTTTTTGGTTGATGGGTAATTTACAAAGGGCATCATGGGATAAGCTTAAGATAATTATAATTCCAGCAGTCATTGGCTTAATATTAATAGCACTAAAGCTAAAAGAATTAAATCTTTTGCTTTTGGGTGATGAGGAAGCGGCTTCCTTGGGGGTAGAAGTAGAAAAGACAAAAAAAATCATTATCCTTGGAGCTACTTTAGCCACTGCCTCTGTGGTTTCTATAAGTGGGTTGATCGGGTTTGTAGGACTTATTGTACCCCATACTTTAAGGTTAATTTTTGGAGGAGATAACCTAAAAATATATCCTCTATCAATATTATGGGGAGGTATATTTTTGACTTTAGCTGATCTAATTGGAAGAATAATTCTAGTGCCTAGGGAAATTCCTGTAGGGATAATTACGGCATTAACTGGAGGCCCCTTTTTCTTATTTTTACTAAAACAAAAGGCAAAGAGGGAATGACATGGGTGAGATAATAATTAAAGATTTAACAGTTGAAGTAAATAGTTTAAAGATCCTCGATGATCTAAATTTTACCTTTGAAAAAGGGAAATTTTATAGTATTATAGGACCAAATGGCAGTGGTAAAACAACCCTCATTAAGTCTTTAGGAGGTTTAATTAAACCTAAAAGGGGAGAAATATTAGTCTACAATGAAAACATTCATTTAATGGATGGGAAAAAACGGGCCGGCATCATCGCTATGCTCCCTCAAAATATCCATATCGATACATCCTTTACCGTTAAAGAAATTGTGGAAATGGGTAGGTATTACCAAAAACCTTATATTTTTCAAAATTTGACTAAAGAAGATCAAAATATTATCAAATGGGCTATGGAGCAAGTAAAGGTTGAGGAATTAGCAAATAGACAATACAATCCTTTAAGTGGAGGAGAAAAACAAAGGGTTTTATTAGCTAGGGCACTAAGTCAAAGGGCAGAAATTTTCTTATTAGATGAGCCTACTGCTAACTTAGATATTAACTATCAACTAGAGATCTTAAAATTATTAGATGAACTTAATAAGAAATTTGGTATAACTATCATAGCAGTCTTACATGACCTTCAATTAGCAGCAAAGTTTAGTGATGAAATTTTGTTAATGAATAACGGCAGAATTTATAAACACGGTGTACCAAGTGATGTAATTACCAAAGATACCATCAAAGAAGTATTTAAAATCACCTCTAATATTTACTGGGATTCTTTTACCAATGATTTTACCATCAAGGCGGTGGATTTACTCTCAATTGATGATAAAATTAAGATCCATGTAATTGCAGGGGGAGGTAGTGGAGTACACATTTTAGAGTTATTCGAAGGAAATTATAATAATCTATCTTTAGGAGTAGTAAATAGAGAAGATTTAGATTGGAAAAAAGGGAAAGAACTTAATATAAAAGTTGTAGAAATTCCTCCTTACTCTAGTATAGATCTTATAAGTCATCAAGAAAATTTGAGGTTAATCGATGAAGCTAATTTAGTAATATTATGTAATACCCCCTTTGGACATGGTAATATTAGAAATTTAGAAGCTGTACAATATGCCTTAAATAAAGGGAAAAAAATCATTGTAATTGGAGATGAAAATTTTCAACAGAGGGATTTCACAAAAGATAAAGGGGCAATAAAGATATTCAATAATATTATCAAAGGACAAAAGGTGTATTTTGCCAGGAATGTTAATGAACTGAGAAATTACTTAAAGGGGGAAGAATAAATGGAAACTGGGTTAATCCAAGTCTATACTGGTAATTCTAAAGGTAAAACAACTGCAGCACTAGGTCTTGCCATAAGGGCAATAGGCCATGGTTTAAAAGTAAATTTTATACAGCTTATGAAAGGCAGTAATTATTATGGAGAATTGGTTACTATCCATCGGTTATATCCTGATATAGTCCATGCCCAATTTGGCAGATCTTGTCCTAATAGTGGAAGTATTAAATTGGGGATCTCTAAGTGTACAGGTTGTGGCCGTTGCTTTATCAGAAAAGGTGAGGATATTACGGAAGATAAAAAAGAAATGGAAATAGCTTATGATTACATTAAAAAACAAATTAAAGGTGGCCAATTTCATATAATAATCCTAGATGAAATTTTAAATTGTATTTACTTTGGTTTGATTACAGAGGAAGAAGTGTTAGATCTTTTCCGGATAAAACCTCCCCATGTAGAGTTGGTATTAACAGGTAGAAATGCTCCGGCAAGGATAATTGAAGAAGCTGATTTGGTGACTAATATGGAAAGTATTAAACATCCCTTTGAAAAAGGAATTAATGCTAGAAGGGGGATTGAATATTAAAAAAATATCTAGTAAAATATGCTAAGATAGGTTAAAATAAGAGAAGAACAACAATTATAGGAGTTGTACGTTTAAAATGGAACACTATTTTAGTAAAAATCCCGGTGTAAAATCAGATAAAAAAACTTTTAGATATCAATTTAAAGGAGAAAATATCCTATTTAATTATGACCATGGTGTTTTTTCCATGGGTAAAGGGGATAGGGGAAGTGAAATTTTAATTAATACATTTATAGATAAAAACCCAAGCCTGGAAAATGAGGAGATTTTAGATTTAGGAACAGGCTATGGGTTTATTGGTGTTATCCTAAAAAAGTATTATCCCCATATTAATTTAACAATGAGTGATATCAATTTAAGGGCTGTTGAACTTGCTAAGGAAAATATTAAACAAAATTCCTTAACTGCAACAGTTTTACAAAGTGATGGATTTGAACATATTTCTAAATCTTTTCATTATATATTATTTAATCCACCTATCAGGGTTGGAAAAGAAAAGGTTTATGAGCTTTTAAATTCCTGTCATCAGCATTTATTGCCAGGAGGAGAATTGTGGATAGTCGTAAGGGTAAAACAAGGAGCCAAATCTATGGGGAAATATTTGCAATCTATTTTTAAGGGAGTAGAGACAGTTGAAAGGGAAGCAGGTTACCATATAATTAAAGCTATCAAATAATTTTAATTGGTAAGCCGGAGTTTTCCCCTTTTTCTTTGTTTATTATCAGATTTTTACAATATGTTGGAGTGAATTAAAATGGACCCCTTTGAAATTATGGAAAAAAATTTCCCTAAATTAATTAAAATATTAACTTATTTAGGTATAATGATAATTGTAGTTCAAATACTCCTAAGTAACCCTACCATCAATAGGATGTTAGTACTTATAACCAGGTTGGAGGGTAGATAAATGAAAGCTATAAGAGGAGCAACAACGGTAGAAATAAATAGAGAAGAAGATATTAAATTAAGGACTATTGAGTTAATGGAAAGGATAATTAAACTAAATAGTCTAGAAATAGAAGATATTATTTCAATAATTTTTTCTGTAACTGAAGATTTAACTGCCTTTAATCCTGCCACAGCTTTTAGAGAGAGATTTGGGGGGGATATCCCTCTTTTTTGTGTACAAGAAGCTAAATTTCAAGGGTCGCTAAAATATTGTATCAGGGTCTTAATCCATTGCAATAAAGAAAATGTTAAACATTGTTATTTACATAATGCCCAAAATTTGCGGCCTGATTTGGTCCAAAATGGAATTTCCTAGGAGGTGTATCCCTTGTTAATAATCCATAACTTTAAAAAATATAAAGAAGAATATAATGAAATAATCGGCATAATTAAAGAGAAGGGGGAAGGATACACCGAAGAAGTTAAAGGGGATTTAGTCTATATTACTTACACTTGTGGTACTGAACTTAAGAAAATCCCTTGGGAAAGGTTTCAAGGTATCCAAAAGGCTGTCCCCTTAGATAAACCATATCACTTAGTAAGCAGAGATTATCAAGAGGAAGATACAGTTATAGACATTAATGGGGTAAAAATAGGAAAAGAAAAGGTTATCATTGCCGGACCATGTGCTATAGAAAGCGAGGAACAATTAGAAAGGATTGCTGCTTTTTTACATGAACAGGGAGTTAAAATTTTAAGGGGAGGTGCTTATAAGCCCCGAACATCTCCTTATAGTTTTCAAGGATTAAAGGAAGAGGGACTAATATTACTTCAAAGAATTGGGAAAAAATATAATATGGTTACCGTTACTGAAGCGGTAAGTTTACACACCCTAGATAAAGTAGCCCAATATAGTGATATTATCCAAATTGGAGCAAGAAATATGGCTAACTATGAACTTTTAAAGGCGGTGGGAAAATACCAAAAACCAGTGTTACTTAAAAGGGGGATGGCTTCTACAATTGAAGAATTTTTAACTGCAGCAGAATATATTGTATCAGAGGGCAACAAAAATGTAATTTTATGTGAAAGGGGTATAAGGACTTTTGAAACTTATACTAGAAACACCTTAGATTTATCCGCTGTAGCAAGTATTAAAAAATTATCCCATTTACCGATAATTGTAGATCCTAGCCATGGCACAGGAAAATGGTTTTTAGTAACCCCTATGGCTAAAGGGGCATTGGCATGTGGTGCCGATGGGATTATGGTGGAAGTACATCATGATCCACTAAAGGCTTTATCAGATGGTGAGCAATCTTTAAATTTTATTAATTTTAGAAATCTAAAAGAAGAAATAGCTATATTTATGTGAGGAAAAAATCAGAATAAAAACTGAAATATTTTAAAGGATATTTAATTATTTTGTCGAAAATATATCATTGTGTTGATTTTAGGTTTTAGAAAAATAGGGAGGGAGTTTTTTAGTGAAACCCATAAAAATAGCCATAGACGGTCCGGCAGGTGCAGGGAAAAGTACTGTGGCAAAAAGGCTAGCAAAAGAACTAGGATATTACTATATTGATACAGGTGCAATGTACAGAGCATTAACTTTCAAAGCTTTAAAGAAAAAATATAATATCAATGATGAAGATAGTTTAAAAGAGTTGTTAAAGAAAACAACTATAGAAATAAGAAAAAATGGTTGTTGTGAAAATCAAATCTACATCGATAATAAAAATGTAACCTATGAAATAAGGCAACCTGAAGTTTCTAACCATGTTTCCATAGTAGCAAAATCAAAACATGTAAGGGATTACATGTTAGATTTACAAAGGAAAATGGCAAGTCAAGGTGGCGTTGTGATGGATGGTAGAGATATTGGTTCTGTAGTATTACCCAACGCTGAAGTAAAATTTTTCCTAACAGCTTCTTTAGAAGCAAGGGCTAAACGGAGACAGCAGGAATTAGAGAAAAAGGGATATTACAGTGACTTAGAAACCATTGCTGAAGAAATAGCCTTACGGGATAAAATAGATCAGGAGAGGGAATACTCCCCGTTAATTCAATGCCCTGATGCTATTTATATAGATACATCTAATTATACCGTTGATGAAGTTGTTGAAATACTAAAAAAAGAAATTGAGAAAAAGTTGGCAGAAAATTAGGTGATAAAATGGAGATTATTATTGCTAAACATTCGGGGTTTTGTAAAGGGGTAAAGGGTGTAGTAGAGTTGGTAGAAAGTCATATTTCACCAAATACAATCACTTACGGACCGATAGTCCATAATAATTCTGTAGTTAATTATTTTAAAGAAAAAGGGGTAGACTATATAGATACCCAAGATGAAGGGGAATTGGGGAGAATTAAGAACAAGAGGATTATTATAAGAGCCCATGGAGTTCCTCCGAGGATAATAAAGGCACTAGAAGAAAATAATCAAATTATTGATGGTACTTGTCCCTTTGTAAAAAAAGTTCAAAAGTTAGCTAAAGAAGGGATAGATAAGGGTAGAAATCTCCTGATATTAGGGGAAAAAGAACACCCAGAAATTATAGGAATTAATGGTTGGGCGGAAAATAAAGGCTTGATAATAAAGGATTTAGAAGAATTAAAGGGTATCAACTTGTATTTTCCTTTAACTATCGTTGCTCAAACTACCTTTAAAGGGGAAAAATTTACTGAAATAATTAAATTTATATTAGATAAATATCCCGGGGAAGATATTGAAGTACACAATACAATTTGTGGAGCAACCCACCAAAGACAAAAAGCAGTAATTGATCTTGCCAAAGAAGTTGATCTTTGCCTAGTAATTGGTGGTAAAAATAGTTCTAACACAAGGAAACTCACGTCTATTTGTCAAGAAATAGGCGTGGTTACATATCAAATTGAAGAAGCTCACCAGATAGATCCAAAGTGGCTAAAAAATGTCAAAAAGCTTGGAATCATAGGTGGAGCATCTACACCTGATTGGACAATAAGGGAGGTATTAGGTATGGTAAATGAAATGAATGAAATGCTAAATGAACAGCACCATGAGGAAGGCCAAGGGGTAAACGAAATTTGGCAAAGGCTTGAAGAAGCTCACCAAAAAGGTGAAATTATCACTGGTATAGTTAAAGAAGTGGTTAAAGGAGGATTGCTAGTGGATTTAGGGGTAGAAGCCTTTATGCCAGCTTCTTTGCTAGATACAAAGTATATTGAAGATTTAAATCAGTTTGTAGGACAAGAGCTTAAGTTCTTTGTTAAGGAACTAGATAAAGAAAGAAATAAGATTATCCTCTCCAGAAAAGATGTACTAATAAAAGAACAAAAGGAAAAAGAACAGGAAATTCTACAGAATCTAAAAGAAGGACAAAAAGTAAAGGGAATTGTAAGAAGAATGACCGATTTCGGTGTTTTTGTAGATTTAGGTGGTATAGATGGCCTTATCCATGTATCAAATCTAAGTTGGGAAAAGGTAGATGATCCTAGTACAGTGTTGGAAGTAGGTCAAGAGGTAGAAGCAGTGGTTTTAAAAGTAGATGCCGAAAAAGGAAAGGTATCTTTAAGTTTAAAAGCAACACAGCCAAGTCCCTTTGAAGTTCATGCTAAGAACTTGAAAAAAGGAGATATCATAACAGGAAAAGTAGTAAGATTAGCAGATTTTGGGGCATTTGTTCAAATAGCTCCAAATGTAGACGGATTAGTACATGTTTCTCAAATCTCAGATGAACACATTAAAAAACCAGGGGATGTTTTATCTATTGGTCAAGAAGTTAAAGTTAAGGTATTAGATGTAGATGTTGCTGCTAAAAAACTAAGCCTTTCTATTAAAGAAGCTAAACCAAAAGAAGACTTTACTAAATATGAACAAAATGAAAATTTAAATGTAACCCTAGGAGAACGTTTCGGAGATTTATTTAAAAAAGAGGAATAAAGAGGAGTAAAAAATACCTAACAGGTAAGTTAAAAACCTTATCTGTTAGGTATTTTTTTATCTGTTAATTATACATAGTAATTACTCTACAGGGAAAATATATTTATAGAGTAAAAAAAAGGTTAAGATAGGAGGAAAATTATTATGCCAGTTGGTCCAATAACTTTAACAATAGTTACAGTATTAATTTTTTTCGGTTTAGCCCAAAGGGTACTAGACAGAATGCGTCTTACAGATAAAGCTGCCTTTGCCTTTATTGGTGCTATGTTTTTTGGAGCTTATATTCCTGATATACCTTTATTTAGAGGTCTGAGTATTAACGTTGGAGGAGGTATAGTTCCTCTAATCTTAGTAGGTTATTTATTTGTTAAAGCTGGAACAGCAAGGGAAAAAATCAGAGCTATTTTAGCATCTTTAGCTGCGGCAGTAGCTGTCTTTGCAGTAGAAAGATTTATGCCATCTGAACCAGGGCAAATGATTATCGATCCTTTATATATGAGCGCAATAGTGGCAGGGGTCATAGGTTATTTAGCTGGTAGGTCTAGAAGGAGTTCCTTTATCGCCGGGATTATGGGTATTATTTTAACAGATATTTATTATGCAATTTCTTTACTCATTTCCGGTAATAGAGGGGGAACTACTATTGGGGGAGCTGGAATTTACGATGCTGTAGTAATAGCTGGTATTTTAGCTGTAGTTTTAGCAGAAGTTGTTGGTGAAACTCGAGAAAGGCTTCAAGGAGGACCCGATGAAGATCGGCCAGAAGATTTAAAGAAACATTTAAAAGGGGTAGAATTTGCTAATATGCTTAAAAACCTAGAAGAAGATTGGGAAAAGGATTTTAACGATAATACTACTCAAGATATGGATAATAAAATAGCATCCCTTGAAGAAAAAAGAAAACAAGGAGCAAGGGATAAAAACAAAAAATAAGGGGGATAGGAAAATGCAAAGGATTAAATTATTATATTTTATACTTATAGTCTCAATGGTAACTTTAATTGGTTTAAACTATCAATCTAAAATGGTAACAAATGAAAGTATTATAGAGGAATTCTTTGATTTTTTGGAGTTAACAGAATTAGAGCCAGGGCAATATTATACTATGATCGATGATGAAGGAAATATCATCTTACAATCTGCTAGGATAATGCATGTAGGAGACCAATTTATTAATAATCAAAACAGACTTTATGAAGTATATGAAGTTGATAGAGACAAACTCATAGCTAAGGCTAAATATCTTAAAGATATTAACTTAGCAGAAGAGCCAAGGAAAAGTCTTTTTCAAACAATAGTATCCCGCTTTACTTTTACCACTAAAGAAGTGAAAACTGAAAACAAAGGACCAATTGCCATTTACCATACCCATTCCAGTGAATCATATGTACCAACTGATGGAACTGAAAGTAAAGATGGTAATGGTGGTATTTATGATGTTGGTCGTGCCTTTAAAGAAGCATTAGAACAGCGGGGAATAGAAGTTGTCTGGTCAGAAGCAAATCATGACCCCCATGACTCAGGGGCATATAAAAGGTCAAGAAGGACTGCCGATAAACTCCTAAACAAACAACCTGCTGCCATTTTTGATGTCCATCGGGATGCTGTTCCTGCAGAGCAATATGAAGGTGAAGCAGATGGTGAACCGGTAGCCCAAATTATGTTTGTCGTTGGGCAACAAAATCAAAATGTGGAACAAAATAAAAGGTTTGCCGAAGGTCTTAAAAAAGTGGCAGATGAACAAAATCCAGATTTAATAAAAGGAATTTTCATGGCAAAAGGGAACTATAATCAAGACCTTTCCCCAAGGGCTTTGTTGTTGGAGGTAGGAACTTATCAACAAGAAAAAGATTTGGCTATTTCAGGGATAGAATCCTTTGTAGATGTGGTAGCTGCCTATGTT
The DNA here is from genome assembly GCF_900111575.1 of Anaerobranca gottschalkii DSM 13577. Classification (NCBI taxonomy): domain Bacteria; kingdom Bacillati; phylum Bacillota; class Clostridia; order Eubacteriales; family Proteinivoracaceae; genus Anaerobranca; species Anaerobranca gottschalkii. The sequence goes on from NZ_FOIF01000002.1 coordinate 124,411, forward strand.
TACGGTGACAACCCCCAACAATCTGCTCCAGGTGGAGATGGTGGAGGAAATGAACAAGCTCAAACACCGGCGGCTAGAGATACTAGAAATACTGGAGGAAGAACAATCCTTTGGATTTTAGGATTAGCAGCTCTAGGTGCAGTAGCATTTTTAGCAATAAATAGTGGTAGTTTGAAAGATGTAGGGGAAAAATTGAAAAACTTTACCACTAAAGAGTTTACTTCTACCTTAAAAGGTAAAAATAAAAGTAAAAAAAGAAAAAAATAGGAATTGGTGAGATTATGAAAAATCATCTTGAAATAATTTTTTTTACCACCATTGTGGGAACAATAGCCCGTTTAATAATGTTGAGATTAGATTATAGACAGTATCCAACTTACCCCCATGGTGCAATAACCCATCTTTCCCTAGGCTTTATAGCTGCAGCTTTAGGTTCAGTGGCTATTCCCGCTCTAATCGAGCAAGAGTACACTGCAGTAACATTCTTAGCTTTAGCAGCACAACAATTTAGAGAGATAAGGAATATGGAAAGGGAAACCTTGTCAAAACTAGAACCTTCAGAATTAGTTCCTAGGGGAGATGAGTTTATTGAGGGAATAGCCCGGGCCTTTGAAGCTAGAAGCTATTTAGTAATCCTAATAGCAATATTTACATCTGCTGCAACTTGGCTTTTAAACCTTCGTTTTGGTTTGTTCTGGGCAATTTTAGGAGGGTTAGCCTTTTCCGTTATTCTACTATTTGTTGCTATTAGATATATGGAAGGAAAACGGATTTCAGATATAGCAGATGTCGATGAAGGGAAAATACATTTTAAAGAAGCGAACCTTTTTGTAGATGATATTCAAATTATGAATTTAGGTATGGAAGAAGCTAAAAATATCATTTTAGAAAAGGGCTTAGCAGTTGTTATTAGACCTAAAGATAAAGATGGAGTACCAATTTTAGCTAATGTAGGACAAAGGCAAGCTATTGCCCACATTGCAGCTACTTTATTAGGTATTCATAAAGAAACTGATTCTGCGGAATTTACCCCTTTAGTGAGGCGTAATTTAGAAACAGGGGCAGTGGCTTTAATCTTAGTACCAACCCATGGCGTAATGGAAGATTTAATTGATGCCGTAGAACGAACACCGGTTCTAGAAAGTGCCATAGCTAAGCCTTCAAGGGCAGGAATTTATCATAATAGAGGAAAAAGAAAATAAAAGTTAAAGATAGGGTGGTAAAATGGATATACAATTAACAAAAACGATAGTGGCAGTAGTTATAACCCCTGAAGATCAAGATAAAGTAAAAGGCGGGGGTTTTGCCCCCGTATTTATTGCAAAGGATAGGGAAGAACAACAAAAAATTTCAACTTATTTATCTAGAATAACTACTAGTGTAATTCACGATTTGGAAAACGGGGTGCTGGTATTAGCTAAACACTAGGGAGTGGTAACTTTGAAAATTATATATAATTGTTATGGTGGTGCCCACTCTTCAGTGGTGGCAGGATATGTTCACTGTGGATTATTAAAAAAAGATAGAATTCCTACTAAACAGCAATTAATGTCATTGGCATATTTTGATTCTCAACAAAACCTCGATCATGGTATATTACAATATATAGGTATTGATGAAGTAGGAAATGAAATTTATTCTGTTGGACTTAAAAGTGAACGGCAATTTAGTAGAAAGTGTTTGGAAAATATAGCAGTTATCATGGGGATAGATCCTGAGAGTTATATCTTTGTTGATACATTAGCTAAGGTTAACTGGTATATGCGGATAGGCGGATTTTTATCAAGGGCTTTAGGTTTAACAATCATTGGTCGCCCTTTGGTTATTTATGGTACCCAAAGGGCTTTTTTTGATATCTGTCAACTTGTAGATGAAATTTCTCAAAAATTGAGAGGAGAAAAAGAATGAAAATATTTTATTATTGTTACGGTGGAGCACATTCTTCGGTAATTGCTGCCGCCCTTCACTTAGAAAAAATCTCTTATCCATTAAATTATCAAGAGATCTTGGATTTTCCCTATTTTGATTTAAATACTCCAAAGGAGAAAGGAATGCCAATCTTATTAGGTAAAGATGTTAAAGGAAATGAAATTTATTTTGTTGGGTATGGTAAAAATAAAGAAATGATAGTAAAATTATTAAAGAGCTTTCTAAAAATTCATGGGGTAAAGGATGAAGAATTTCTTTTTGTAAATGCTTTAGAGAGGATAAATTGGCGTGTGAAACTGGGAGGATTTTTATCAAAGGCTTTAAATTTAAAAAAAATAGGTTCTAGGTTTACTGCTCTAGGGATTGTTTTATCTGGACCACAAATAAAAGAAACAGTAGAAAATGTTAAAGAATTATCAGAGAACAAGTTAAACCTTGACTAAAGGACAGTTTAAGGTTAGTATTAATATGAGGTCATAATTTACAAACATAATATCTAAAAAAGAGAATATAATAGAATAGGGGGAATATAAATGGCATTACCAATAGTAGCAATAGTTGGAAGACCTAATGTAGGTAAATCAACATTATTTAATAGAATAATTCGACAACGTTTAGCAATTGTAGAAGATCAACCTGGAGCGACTAGGGACAGGTTATATAGTAAAGGGGAATGGTTAAATAGGGAATTTATGTTAGTTGATACTGGTGGTATGACCTTCGATGAAAGGGATGTATTAGCTGCCAGTGTAACTAAGCAAGCACAGTTAGCAGTAGATGAAAGTGATGTAATAATATTTACAGTTGATGGTAGAACTGGTATTACCACAGAAGATATACAAATAACGGAGATATTGCGAAAAACTCAAAAACCTGTGATAGTTGCAGTAAATAAGATAGAAGAATTTAAGAAACAAGAAGGGGATTTTTATGAATTCTATTCTTTAGGCTTTGAAGAAATAGTAGCAATATCTGCAGCTAATGGTTTTGGTATTGGTGATTTATTAGATAAAGTTATTGAAAATTTCACAGAAGAAGGAGAAGACGAAGAAGAAGATGCTTTGAAAATTACCTTTATTGGTAGACCTAATGTAGGTAAGTCATCTTTAGTAAATAAATTGTTAGGCTCTGAAAGGGTAATAGTTAGTGATATACCAGGAACCACTAGAGATGCCATAGATACTAAATTAGAAGTAGATGGAGAAACCTTTATCTTAGTCGATACAGCAGGGTTAAGGAGAAAAAGTAAAATAGAAGAAAGTATCGAATACTATAGTGTATTGAGGACAATAAAAGCAATTGAGAGAAGTGATGTGGCTATCTTAGTTATCGATGCTACCACTGGGGTTACGGAACAAGATAAGCGGATAGCAGGATTTGCCCATGAAGGTGGGAAAGGTGTAATTATTATGGTCAATAAATGGGACTTAATCGAAAAAGATAACCATACAGTAAAAGAATTTACCGAAGAAATAAGGCGGGAATTAAGTTATATGGATTACGCACCGATTATCTTTGTTTCTGCTTTAACAGGACAAAGGATCAATAAGATTATACCTTTAGTAAAAGAAGTTGCTGAACAAAATGCATTACGTATTCCTACAAGTTTAGTAAATGATGTGATTTTTGAGAGTATTGCTATTACACCACCTCCTACCGATAGGGGTAAACAACTTAAAATTCAATATGTCAGCCAAGTTTCTACTAAACCACCGACCTTTGTGTTTTTTGTCAATGATAAAGAGTTAATGCACTTTTCTTACCTAAGATTTTTAGAGAACCAACTCCGTAATGCCTTCGGTTTCCAAGGAACACCTATTCGTTTAATTGTTAGAAATAAAAATGAAGAATAGAGGTGAAAATGTGATTTATTTTTGGTTAATAGTACCTTATCTCTTAGGTTCCGTATCTTTTAGTTACATAGCAGGGAAAATTTTTGGAGGGATCGATATTAGAACAGTAGGTAGCGGGAATGCTGGTGCTACCAATGTTTACAGAAATTTGGGATTAAAACCATTTTTATTTGCTTCCTTTTTTGATATTTTAAAGGGGCTATTAGCGGTAGTATTAACTAAAAGTTTATTTCCAGAAAATGAGATTCTTACGATCCTCTCAGCAGTAGCAGTTATCATTGGACACAATTGGCCGATATTTTTTGGTTTCAAAGGTGGTAAAGGGATAGCTTCCACTATTGGAGTTGTTATTGGGCTTCATCCTTTGTCTGCCCTTATTGTTATTGCTACAATGGCACTTATTGTATATATTACTAGGTATGTTTCTTTAGGCTCTTTAATATCCACCCTTTTATTACCCATACTTTTTTACATCTTCATGGGTGATAAACTATATTATATTATCTTCGCCCTTGTTTTAACTATAATGGCTTGGTATCGACACAGAAGTAATATTATAAGATTATTAAATGGTACTGAATCAAAGTTAGGACAGAAAAAGTAGGGGTGATTAAAGTGGAAAAGGTAACGGTATTAGGTGCTGGTGGTTGGGGAACTGCCCTTGCCAATGTTTTAGCTAAAAAAGGTTTTTCAGTATATTTATGGGTAAGAAGAAGAGAATTATGTGAAGAGTTAACAAAAATAAGGGAAAATATTAAATATCTTCCAGGTGTGTTAATTCCTGCCAACGTATATTTTACAACGGATTTAGAAGAAGCTGTAAAGGATACTAATTTAGTAACTGTAGCAACTCCATCCTCTGTAATGAGGGAAATGATAAAAGGAATTTCGCCTTATATTACCCCTAAAACACCGGTGGTTTCCGCTGCCAAGGGTTTTGAAAAAGGGACTTTATTGCGGATGTCTGAAATTATTAAAGAAGAACTGGGGAAAGAACACCCTGTGGCAGTACTTTCAGGTCCGAACCATGCTGAAGAGGTGGGAAGGGATATTCCTACAGCTACTGTTGTAGCATCAGATAAAAGGGTTATTGCTGAATATGTTCAAGATATTTATATGACTCCTAAATTTAGAGTATATACCAATCCCGATGTGGTAGGAGTTGAAATAGGTGGAGCTTTGAAAAATATTATAGCTTTAGGTGCTGGTATTACTGATGGTTTAGGATATGGTGATAACTCTAAAGCTGCCCTTCTTACCCGGGGTCTAACGGAAATAGCCCGCCTTGGTACTGCTATGGGAGCTGATACTATGACCTTTGCAGGACTGGCGGGGGTAGGAGATTTAGTGGCTACTTGTACCAGTAAACACAGTAGGAATTGGAATTGTGGTTATCAATTAGGTAAGGGAAAGACTTTAGAAACTATCTTAAATGAAACCAATAAAGTGGTAGAGGGAGTCAAGGCAGCGGAAGTTGTTCAGGCTTTAGCTAATAGATATAATATTGAGATGCCTATCTCCCGTGAAATATACAAAGTCTTATATGAAAACAAAGATCCTAAAGAAGCAGTTGTAGATTTAATGCTTCGCAGTAAAACTAATGAAATGGAAGAGGTTGTAATTAGGGATAGAGATAATTGGTAAAGAACTGAATTTTTCAGTTCTTTTTTTTATTACAGTGAATATATTAAAGTGGAAGAAGTTTATTTGTAACAGTATATAAAATAAAACTAAAAAAATATAAGAAGAAAAAAAGGTTGTAATATTAACAAAAACAAAGCATATATATACAGTAAAAAGTATGTTCATATTTTGTATTTTTAAGAGGGAGGGAAAGACCTTGGCAGAATTTGATCTTTACAGAGATATCGTAGAAAGAACCGGTGGAGATATATATCTAGGGGTAGTAGGACCGGTACGTACTGGAAAGTCAACTTTTATTAAAAAATTTATGGAACTATTGGTAATACCAAACATTGAAAATGAGCATGAGAAAAACAGAGCAAAAGATGAGTTGCCTCAAAGTAGTGGTGGTAGGACAATTATGACCACTGAACCTAAGTTTATCCCGGAAAAAGCTGTAACTATAAAAATCCGAGATAACTTAAAAATGAATGTTAAAGTTGTAGATTGTGTTGGGTATACTGTGAGTAGGGCTTTAGGGTATTCTGATGAAAGGGGAGAAAGATTAGTAAGTACCCCTTGGTTTGAAGAAGAAATACCATTCCAACAAGCTGCTGAGTATGGGACTAAAAAAGTTATAACAGAACATTCCACCATCGGGATAGTAATTACTACTGATGGTAGTGTAACTGACCTTGATAGAAGTGACTATATAGAAGCGGAAGAAAGGGTTGTTAAGGAATTATTAGAAATAGGGAAACCCTTTGTGATGATCCTCAATACCGTTGATCCCAATTCCGACTATGCTATGACAATAAGGGCAGAGTTAGAGAAAAAATACGGTGTTCCAGTTCTACCAATAAATATCGCTAAATTATCAGTACATGATATTAACACTATTTTAGAAGAAGCATTGTATGAGTTCCCAATCGTTGAAGTTAAGATACAATTACCTAAATGGGTTGAAGTTTTAGAAGGGGAACATTGGTTAAAAGACAAATTTGATGCTTTAATAAAAGGTCTTGTAAATAAACTAGAAAAGGTAAGGGATCTAGATCCTATTACAGAAGAAATATCCCTTCAAGAGCATGTCCATAGGGTGACTTTAGATGATGTTAACTTAGGAAAAGGGGAAGCTAGAATCGTTATTGAATGTCCTGATGAATTGTTCTATAAAGTGACATCAGAGAAGACAGGTCTCCAATTAACAGGTCCTGAAGACCTACTTCAACAATTACAAGAATTAGTGAAAATCAAAAAAGAATATAGTTACATTAAAGATGCTTTAGAAGAAGCAAAGGCTACTGGTTACGGTGTGGTTCCACCACTTCTAGAAGAAATGACATTAGATCAACCAGAAATTATCAGACATGGAAGCCGATTTGGTGTTAAATTACGGGCAAGTGCACCATCTATTCATATGATAAGAGTAGATGTGGAATCAGAATATGCTCCTATTGTAGGTAGTGAAAAACAAAGTGAAGACTTAGTAAATTACATCATGGAAGAGTTTGAAGATAATCCTGAGAAAATTTGGGAATCCCACATTTTTGGCAAATCCCTTTATGACTTAGTTAAAGATGGTATCCAAAATAAACTTAATAACATGCCGCCAAGTGCTAGGGAAAAACTCCAAGAAACCCTAGAGAAAATTATCAACGAAGGAAGCGGCGGTTTAATAGCAATAATATTATAACAAATAAAGCCCTTAACCAGAGGGCTTTATTTTAATGGAAAGCTTTGATTAAAGTTTTTAACAATTGAGTAAATAGAGGTAAATTTTACTAGAAAAAGAAGGAAATTTATTAATATTATTGAATATTAATAATAGCAAAAAAGTTTAAAGGGGGATTTAATTGAATGGGTTAATAGCTAGAACTATAGAGATATTTTTATTAATTTTTTTCATATCCTTTATAATAAGCTTCTTAGATACTGGAGTAAGATTTGTCATGAGAAAAATTTCAGATCATTTTTATTTTGATCCATTTAACATTAAGCATTTTTGTTTTAAGAAAGAATTTTTTAATCGTTTTCGTAGTTCTGTTTTTCTTCTTATTATTTTAAAGATAATAGAGTTATTTATTTATAAGTTTTTTTAAATGTTAAAATTTATTTTTTGTATAATCTTAATGTACTTTTTCCTATATTACAACCAAAATGGAGGAATTAAAATTGATTGAGATTAACAATTTAAGTAAATCATATTATGTAGCAGAAAACGGGAACTTTTTTTCATACTTCAAGTTTACAAAAAAGAAAAGAGAAATAAAAGCATTAAATAATATTAACTTAAAAATAGAGAAAGGTGAAACCGTTGGTTTGATTGGGATGAACGGTGCAGGTAAATCTACACTAATTAAATTAATAACAGGTATCCTTTACCCATCTAAAGGTGAAATTAAAGTGTTTGGTCATGATCCCACGAAACATAGACTTAGTAATAATTATAGGTTAACAGCGGTTTTTGGTCAAAGATGCCAGTTGAGATGGGATATTTCAGTTTTCGATTCTTATAAACTCTTACAAAAAATATATAAAGTATCAGACAATGATTTTCAAAAAAGAGTCACTGAAATAGTAAAAGTACTAGCATTAAATGAGTTTTTGCATCAACCTGTAAGGACATTAAGCCTCGGACAAAAAATGAGGGCAGAATTGGGAGCTGCCTTTATTCATGATCCTGAGTTAATTTTATTAGATGAACCAACAATTGGCTTAGATATATTAAGCAAAGAATCAATATTAGATTTTATAAAAAAAATTAAAGAAGAAGGTAATAAGACAATAATATTAACTACCCATGATGTTTCCGATATTCAAGAAGTATGTAATCGAGTTATTGTTTTGGATAAGGGAAATGTTATCATAGATGATCTAATAAGTAATATAGAGGATTTATGCGAAACAGACAATAAAGTAATAATTACCAATAGCAAGAATTCATTTGTAGGTATTGACATTCTTTCTCAATACAACTACAAAATTGAAGGAAATATAATTACAATATTTAACATAGATAAAAAAACGTTGCCTAAGCTATTGGAAGTAATATTTGCCAAGAATGATATTAGAGAAATTAAAATAGAAAATGCTGAGTTCAAGGATGTATTAAAAAAAATATATCAAAAAAATCAATTGCAAAACCTTTAGGTAAGGAGAAATGTAAATGGTTAAAGAATTTAGTCATGAAATAAAATTAAATAATATGTTGATAAAAATAGGATATATAAAATTACATATATATAAATTAGCATCTATTTATTCTATAATTTCTAGTTTGCTATTTATTGTAATTCAATATTATCTTTGGAGTAACATTTTTTTGAATAATAAAATTAGTTTGTATGATTTTAATGAAATGTTTACGTATTTAATATTTAGCCAAATTATATCAAAAGTTTATCCCCATAATATTAGCAGTATAGTTGGAAAAGCTGTTAGTGATGGTGACATAGGACTATTGTTGTTAAAACCAATCTCTATAATTCGTATATATTTTTTTGAGTCTATAGGTAATAGTTTATATCGATTATCAATAATAGCTATCCCTGTTTTTATTATAACCAGTATTTTTTTCCCGATACGATTACTGTTGCCTAATATATTAGCATTTTCAGCTATCTTTATACTCTCTTATATTTTCGTATTTATTTTTGAATTAACTATCGGAATTTTATCTTTTCATACCTCCAGTTTATGGGGGATTCAAAGTTTTAAATATGCAATAATAACAGTTTTAAGTGGTAGATTTTTACCTGTAACTTTATATCCAGAATGGGCAGTAAGAATTATTAACCATCTCCCATTTAGAATCATGTACACTATACCAATAGAACAGCTATTAGGTAAGTTTTCTTATAATTTAGCACAGATACTAGTTTATCAACTTATTTCGATAATATTTTTATTTTTAATTTATAACCTTCTATATAAGATTTCAATTAAGAAGTTGATGATACAGGGAGGCTAATTTATGAAGAATATTTTAACCTATTATAAGTTATACATAGATTATTTTAAAATAAATTTGAAATCTGTAATGGTTTATGATTATGATTTTTTGATAGGAGTTATATCGCTAATCATAAAAAATATAATGAATTTTATCATAATTATATTTATATTTAATCTACTAGATAACATAGATGGTTGGACATTTGACCAAATCCTTTTTCTCTATGGATTCAATACAGTTAGTTATTCTTTGTGGCATTGTTTTTTTGTTAATACTATATCGTTATCATATTATATAAAAACTGGAATATTTGATAGATTCTTATTAAGACCGGTACAACCTATATTCCAAATAATGACTGATAATTTTGATGAAGATGGTTGGGGCCAATTAATCTTTGGATTAGTATTGTTAGTAATTGCAATTTTTAGATTGAGACTTTTCTCTATTTACCTTCTGTTATTACCAATTTTATTGGTATCTGCTTCTCTAATTTATGCTTCTATATCTCTTTTAGGATCTATTACTATTTTTTATACACTGGAGAATACAGATTTTTCCGATTTAGTTATGGAATTACAAGATTTTGGTAAATATCCACTCAGTATTTATAGCGGCTTTTTAAGAATTATTTTAACTGTTGTTATTCCATTAGGTTTTGCAGCATATTATCCAAGCTTGTTTTATATTACTAACTATCAGGCTAGTATTGGAGTAGCTCTGATAACCCCGATAGTTTCAATAATCTTTTTCTATGTTACTTGTTGTATTTGGAATAAGTCTCTAAAAGCGTACACAAGTACTGGAAGTTAAAATATAAAGGAGCACTTTGTTCTGTGCTCCTTTATATAACTTCAACGATTTTGTCTGCCCGTTCTCTACAACTCTTTCTATGTGAAACTAATAAAAAAGTCTTCTCCTTTTTGTAGTATTCAATAGTGTCTAATACCTTTTTTTCTAATTCCTGGTCCATAGCTGATGAGAATTCATCTAGTACAACTATGGGTGCATTACTGTACAAAGCCCGTGCTAGGCAAATTAACTGTTTTTGGCCACCTGATAAGGATGTTCCTTTTGAACCAACTGGTGTTTGCATTCCTCTAGGTAGTTTCTCTAACATTTGATTTAGCCCTGTTCTTTTTAATATATCATCCAACTTGTTGTAATCTTTTTTTGAATTTCCCAGGAGTATATTTTCTTCAATAGTCAAGTTGAATAGACTTGGTTCTTGTTCAACTAAAGCAAAATTTCGATACCACTCTCTCTCATTGATATCTCTTTTATTTTGTCCAAATACTTTGATAGTCCCTTGTTGTTCATTCAAAAATCCTAATATAAGCTTGATTACTGTACTTTTACCTGAACCTATAGGAGCATATAAGCAAGTAATTTCTCTATTATTTGCAGTAAAACTTAGGTTCTTAATTACTGGGATATTATTTTGATAGCTGAATTCTAAGTTTTCTACTTCAATAGCTTTTAATTCATTTGAGCAGATGTTTTCAGAAAAACTTTCCGCCGTATAATCTATTTTTTCATTAAGTTCTTCATCAGTAATTTCAAATATTCTTTTAGCTGAAGCTATGGGTTGTTGCATATTTAGTGAAAATGAACAAGTTCCCTCGACACCAGCAAGCAAACCTCCTAAAATTTGCGGTATTATAACAATTTGTGCTAAGGTTAAATTATTTCCATTATATAATCTTATAGCATAAGTCAGCACAATTAATGTGGCAACTATATTCGAACCATTTGCAACAAGGGTCCTTAAAGAGTTTATCAGACTTCTAATGATTTCCTTGTGTTTGATTTCTGCCCTAACTCCTTTTGTATAGTCAATCTGATTTTTAATAAGATTAAAAAGTTTGATAGTTGAAATTCCTTGCACTCCTCTATCCACTTTTTTAAGATACTCAGAATTTAAAATTACCATTCTGCTTGCAATTTTTTTAATAATAGGGAGTACTACTAAACTGTATATAATAGGGATTGTCATCGTAAGAAGTGAGATTACACCTATTCGTATATCTATAATAAATAACAATATTGAAGAACCTATCAAAGAAATTACAGGCATTAACAATGTCCCTACCTCAATAGTAGCGAAATAAGCCACAGCACTAGCATCATTTATTATTCTTGAGCTAATATCATTAACTTCGATTTCCTTCGACTTTCTATATAGAATGTGCTTTAATATCCCATACTTTAAAGCATTCTCAGTATTAAGTCTTACAAAATCTATTAAAAGCATTCCTAGAGAAATAACTGCAATGATAATACCGTATAACAAGATAGAAATAATGGATATCCTAAGAAGTTCATCAATTCTATTATTTTCAATTACACTTATAGCAAGGTATTGTACAAAGGCGGTATATCCCAAAAAAGCGAAGTCTTGAGAAGAGAATAACACTAATGAAATATAGTATAGAAACTTACTTCTTTGGGGATATGAGAAGATTTTTTTGAGCACTTTTTTATCCTGCATATTGTCTCTCCTCTCTATTGACTAATAAATCCATATCTATCTTTATAAGATCATTCCCTATACTTAGTAAATTCTCGTCATGACTTATAATTATCATAGTTTTATTTTTTAGTTTATTCATCCTCAATATTTCCTTACTTATCACTTCTGCTGTGGCAGAATCTATATTTGCAGTTGGTTCATCAAGTATAAGGATGTCTGAATCCTTAACCAATCCCCTAGCAATACTTATACATCTTTTCTGGCCACCAGAAAGATTTTTACCTCCTTCACTAACTAATGTATTCTTTCCTTCAGGTAGCTTATCAATAATCTCACGAATATAACTCTTCTCATACCATTCATCTATATAATCTTCCGATTTACTATGACCATTAACAAATATGTTATTTATTACGGAGTCCTCTAATAAATAAGAGTCCTGTTCTACGACGGAAATTCTATTTCTTAATTCTGATAATCCTTGTAGGTTTCCTAGTGAAAAATCAATTGTACCTTTATCAGGCATACATAATCCGCTAATAATTTTAATTAATGTTGATTTACCTGAACCGTTGGATCCCACAATAAGATATTTCTTATTTTTTTCAAACTTCAAATTTAGATTATTAAAAATCAGACCATTATCATCATATCCGAAGGATATATCGTTAAATTTTATTGCATATGTTTGATCAGTAGAGTCAAGACGATAAACTTTTCCTTGTAAGAAATGTTCGGTCTCATTTGGTGCGCTCCATATCTCATTTAATCTAATAATAGCTGCTTTGTATGACTGAATGCTGGCTATTTGTGTAAATGATAAAATAAAGTTGACAGTTATTGATAAATAAGATTTTACACATTTAACCTAAAATTTGGAAAAGAGGTGATTAAAAACTGGAAAA